>JALOMD010000733.1 GCA_025455595.1 Cytophagales bacterium
TTCTTTGAAAACACCGAACTGAAGGAAGTCCTCGAAACGCCCGCCACCGACACTGAGGCCGTGTACGTCCAAACCGTGGCGCAGAAATTCGCCTACGAAAAGCGGCAAATCGTGAAAGTGCTCCAACAACACGGCATCCACGCCGTGCTGACCCCGCCCCAGAACCTGACGGTGAACACCATCAACAAGTACCTCGAACTCAAGGCGCGGGGATTGATTTGAGCGATGCTTCGTGCTTCGATGCTTCGTGCGGCGTTTTGGGCAAAAATCGCCCAAAACGCTGCTTCTTACGCTTTTCACCGACCCCTGACGACTTACCCCTGACGACTCTTTTCAGTCGAACAGCGGCCATGAAACGCCAAAGCCGAAGACCCGCCGCTGACCGGGATAGTAGGGTGTGACGAAATATCCGTTGCCAAGCAGCCCGTCGTTGACGTGGGACATTTTGGCGAAAATCCGCACCCGGCCCACACGGGCGTTGGCAAAAACGTCAACCACCGGATAGGCCCGCTGCCCGATGGCAGGCATATACGCGTCGGCGTAATAGTCTGAGCGATAGTGGCCTTCCACACCGATCTGCATGTACAACGCCTTGCGAAACAAGAAGCCCTCCAAGTACCAGCGGGCGTTGGCAAACCACTGTGGGATGCGAATCACGTTCACATTGTTGGTCGTTTGCGTAAACACTACCTCGTTCACCGCGTGGAAAACCCGCCCGTGCCAAGCCAATGTCGCCCCGGCGTTAATGATTTGGAAAGGCCCGCTTTGGGCAGGCCGTATGCCGTTTTCAAACGTGTCAAAATAAATATAATTCGCCAAGTTGGTCAATGTCAGCTTCGGCTCGAAGTGCAGTGCCTTGTACCGTAAGTTCAGTTGGCCGTACAGCTGGTTCACGCTTACGGCCGCAAAGTTTTCATCCCAACGGAAATGGTTGCCCCACATGCGTTGCTGCACCAACGTGGGCGAATGCAACATGCTCAGGTAGCCAGCCTTGAACCACGGAGACTCCAAGGTGCCGTGCAGCTTATAGTCGCGAAAGAGCAAATACTCGCCCTCGGCTTGCAGGCGGATGTCTTTGGTGAGGCGCAACTGCCCCCATGCGCCGAGGTACGTCTCGCCGCGCCGCACCCGCACCGGCTGGTAGGGTGTGTTCAGGAGGCTGTCGTACTGGCCGGTGTAATCCACCCGGAAATCCCGGCGGCGGGCGTAGAGCCGATAGTCCCAGCCCCGAAACTTCCCTTTGACACCAAAGCGGTTTTCGTACGCCACGTAGCGGATTTGGTCGCGGGTGGCGGTGTCGGAAAAATAATAGTAGTCCCCTACTCTGTTCGGGAACACGTCGGGATAGAAGAATCGGCCACGTTGCCTACGGAAAGGCTCGTAAAGGGGCTGCAGGTCGGTGTACGAATACCGGTGCGCCTGACGGTCGAAAACGTGGTAAACCTGAAAGCCATTGGCAAACTTGTACTGGTGGTACAAATGCCAGCGGTTGCGGAAATCAATGGAACGCACCAGTTGCTGCCCGCCTTGGGAAGGTGCCAATTGCGAACTACCGGTTTCGGCGAAGTCGTCGAGCAGGTCTTCTTGGCGGCGGTTGGCCGAAAGCGAATCGAGCAGCCCGCCGACTTCGTTTTGCGTGTGGTTCAGGTGCGAAAAATGCAGCAAGGCATGGTAGAGGCTGTCTTCGGACATCCACCGGGTGTAGGCCACCACGGCGTGGTGGTCAATCATGCGTTCTTCGCGACGGGCAGGCGGCTGGTAGGCAAACTGCTTCGGGGCCACGATGCGCCGGTAATCAAACCCGACGTTCCACCGGGGATTGATGTTGCGGCTGTGGCCCGCCTCGAACAACTGCTGGAACAACCCGCCCTGCACGTACCGCACGTTGGTGTACGGCGACTTGGTATCGTAATACTTGACCTGCTCGGCCTCGAAGGCATAGGGGGCGAACGCGTTGATTCCCAAGTAGGTGCCGATTTGGGCGGGCGGCACGTAAAACACCGGCCGCAGGGCGGTGCCGAGGTTGCCGAGGTCGGCGTAGCGGTTGCCGAAACGATTTACAAAGTTGTAGCTGTGCAGATTATCCAGCAGCGTGTCCACGGCATAAGTACTGTCGCGGTTGTTCAGCAGGTCTTCCTCTTGGATGTAACGACTGGTTTGCGGCCCGTACACCTGTTTGGTCGAGTCGTCCAGGATGCGGCCCGACTTGGGTGTGTTGGGTTCTTGGGGCGTGTCGGTTGTTGGGGTTGGGGTTTGTGAAGGAAAACCGCCGCCGGGCGGCGGAAACGGGGTGGGCTGGGCTTGGGCAACGATGCTCCCGAAGATGCACGCAACAAGAAACGCCTTTATAGTCCGGGAAACAACCGCTGGTGAAATGGCACGCACTGGTGAAAACGAATTTCGGTGAAAGCGGCACACATTGCCGACGAAGATGCGGCAACCGCGCCGCAATTACCATGCCCAAATGATGAACTTGCTGCTGCAAAGAAAGGGTGTTTTGGGCAAAAAACGGCGTTTTCTGTGTGGTGTTTTCCGTTCGGCATTCGGTGTTTGGCGTTGTGAGGTGGCGTTTTAGGCAATTTTTGCTCAAAACACCCTGATTTACGAAGCACGACCCACGAAGTACGAATGAGTGAAAAGCGATAAACGCTAAGTGCTTGATTCGGGTGAATCCCGACCTGTCGGGACTACAACAATACCCCGTTTCCCACGCCAAGCGAAAGTCCAATTATTCCCGGCACGTAATTGACAATAAGTGCCTGATCACAAATAGTTTTACCTATTTTTTGCTTGAAACGCCTTGTAAGTTGTTGAAATCAAGCATATTATACTGTTTTGCTAAAAGCTGACTACTAATGGCCAAGTACTTA
>JALOMD010000069.1 GCA_025455595.1 Cytophagales bacterium
TTGACACCGCCGCTGGTGGATTTCCACAAGCCGCCCGAAGCCGTGCCGAGGTAAATCACGTCGGGCTTGTCGTTCACGACGGCAATGGCCGTGACCCGTCCGCTCATGCCCGCCGGCCCGATGGCGCGGGCTTTCATGCCTTGCAATTTCTCGGTGTTGAGTGTTTGCGCGTGGACGGCTAAAAAGCTGAAAACCAGAATGATGAGGCCAGAGAATGTTTTTTTCATGATGTTTTGCGATTGGTTTTGTGGTTAGGGATTTCGAGGCGATAAAGATAACTTTTTTGACGAATGTGAGCCGTAGGGCAGGGGATTTTTGTTTACGTTTGCACAAACACGAAAGAAATGGAACACTTAACTTATTTCAAGGTCGAGAATTTCAAACGCTTCGAGTCGTTTGAAATGGATGACATCGGACAATTCAACCTGATTTTGGGAGACAATAACGTGGGGAAGACTTCGGTTTTGGAGGCGTTGTTGTTTGATGAGGATATCTCAAAGTTTATCCAAAACCTGGGTGTTGTTATTTACCATGTGAAAAACTTTAAAACTTTCAATGGAAGTTATCTTGATTACTTTCTCAATAGAGAAGGATATCAAAAACATCTTACCTTCTACATTTCAGAATCTAATTTTTTTACTATTCAAAAAGAAGGTGACAAGTGGTTTTATAGGAATTTGCCTATTGTAAGACGATCGGTAGTGACAAAGCTGATAAATGCACCTGCACGAGTATTAGCTGAGCCTGAAAAAATATATCTTTATCGACCAAACAGTGAATACAAATCGATAAGTTCTTTGCTCTCTGTTTCCTATATTTCAGTTTTTCAAAGCTACGATGAGGATCTGATCTCATTTTATTCTTCGTATATACAAACTAGTAAGTTGCAAAAAAGAAATCTTATTGAATCCTTGAGAGCCATAATCCCAACTGTAGAGAATATTGAAGTGTCAACAGGGGAGTTCTTGCAACCAACTTTATTGATAGTGCGAAGCGACAAAGATTCAGTTATTCCATTGGCTGTATTCGGCGAAGGTTCTATTAAAATGTTTAGAATCCTTTGCGAAATTGTGAAGAATAAAGGAAATCGTGTTATGATAGACGAAATAGACGCAGGCATCCACTTCAGTCGAATGAAATTGTTTTGGAAAACGATTCTGAAAGCAGCCAAAGACAACGAAGTGCAGCTTTTCATTACTACGCACAACGAAGAGTGCCTGCGGTATTTCAAAGAAGCGTTGGAGGAGGAAGATATGGTGCCGTTGCAAAAAGATGCGCGTTGTTTTACATTGGAAGAGATTAAAAACGGACAAGTAAAAGCGTATAAAACAGGATTCGAGGGTTTTCAACACGCCATTGACATGAACATCAACATTCGGGGAGGGAAGGTGTATGGATAGACCTGTACTTATCTTCGTTGAAGGCGATGGTGACGAATTGTTCATCAAAAAATATTTGGAATTTTTGTCTTTGCCAGTCGTTGAAATCGTCGCTACCGGTGGCTTCAAAAAACTGTCTTCCGAAGTTGTGCGAAACCGTTTTTTCGCAAACACCGATGCAGGTGGGATTAATCTCGTGATTTTTGATGCCGACCGTGATACGAATGATGGCGGCTTTGAAAAGCGGAAAAACCATTTGACAGGTCAAAAAGCAGACTTGAAACTCGAATTCGAATTGTTTCTTTTTCCAAATCATCAAGAGGATGGCGAGTTTGAAAACCTTTTGGAAAAAATAATCGCCGATAAGAACCGGTTCGTTTTGGATTGTTTCGATACATATTTGAGTTGCTTGCAAACGAGAAATTCGGAATATAAGGATTTGAACCTGCCGCCTGTAAAGTCCAAAATGTACTCCTATTGGGACGTTCTGCCTAAATCACGTAGCCAAAAAGAAGCTTTTAAAAACAAAGGCGAACGTTTCTACCACGACCCCAATTTTTTCGACCTCAATCATCCGTACCTTGAGCCGTTGAAGAGCTTCCTG
Organism: Cytophagales bacterium; assembly: GCA_025455595.1. GTDB lineage: Bacteria > Bacteroidota > Bacteroidia > Cytophagales > 172606-1 > Xanthocytophaga. The sequence goes on from JALOMD010000069.1 coordinate 1,984, forward strand.
ACTAAGCACTTATCCTGATGGGGTATCCGCGTTTTGGGCAATTTTTGCCCAAAACGCCTTCGAGAGAAAACTGTATTTTACTGTAAAAATACAGTCTCAGACAAACAAATGCACCATCACGCCGTACCGTTGTTGGTAAACCTCATGAATGCGGCGCACTGTCTCTAATCCTCGGTCGCCATCGCACAAGACGCACACAGTGCCACCGCTGCCGCCCCCGGTTATTTTTGCTCCGTACACACCTTGGCTGGCGTGGTCGCGCACCAATTGTACCAGTTCGTCGGTTTGCGGGCTGCCCAGTCCGCACGCCGAGTAGCTGTCGTGCGACTGGTACATCCACGCGCCGAGTTGCTGCAAGGCTTTTTCGCGTCCGGTAGCGTCGGCAGTGGGAGGGAGGTGCTGCAACAAAAGGGAGAAATACTGTACACGCGTGTTTTCATAGACCGGATGCCGCACCGCCTGTAGCACATTGTATGTCACATCGGGCTGTACTTCTGTAATCGGGTCTATTGTAATGCCGTATTTTTCAGTAAAATCGCTGCCTTTCAGTTGTGCGGGCAGCCAAGCGTATCGGTCTTCAAACTCGCGGGGCGTGAGGTTTGCCAAATAGCCGTTGTAGAGCAAATGCTCGCGTTCGCCGGTGTCGCGGGCCAGTTGCAGTTCGTGCGGATACGCGCCGTCGTACAGGGCCATGATGGTGTAGCCCATGAACGCCGCCGTGCGTACCGCGCCGTACATGCCGCCGCCCACCGAATGCCGCACGCCGCTGTCAATGCCCACAAGACGCACGCCTTCGGGCAGCGGAATGGCATCCGAAACGTGGTCGGGCTGGCACAGAATCGGCAGCAGTTTGTTCGGCTCGCCGAAGTGGCAGGCCAGTTGATCCATCAGCCCGCACGGCGCACCGACTATCAGGTTTTCGGCCTTTTGTGCCAAAACGGGCAGTTCCGTACCGGTGAACGTCAGGTGGTGCGCCTCGGCCAAGGCCCGCATCACGGCCACTTCCAACGCCGCCGACGACGAAACGCCCTTGCCCGGCGGCACTTGCGAGTCTATCCAAACATCAATTCCGGTGCGGGCCATGCCTTTTTCCTTTGCCAGCACCACCAGACAACTCACTGCGTAGGCTGCCCAATCGCCGCCGGGCATCGTGGCTAACCTTTGTCTAATATGTTGGTAGTCAATGGATTCGTCGGTGACGAGCAATTGCCGCCAGTCGGCCTCGAACAGCGGATGCGACACCGGTTGTTGCGTGTGAACGCGAATGGTCGTATCATTGCGCAACGCCAGCGTAATGGCGGTTTTTTCCCGAATCGGCATCTGCAACACCTGCGACCCCGAATAATCCGCAATGCCGCCCATCACATCCAGCCGTCCCGGTGCCGACTGCCGGATGCCCGGACTCGGATTCCCAGCGAAAAACTCAATCTCTTCCATGCCGCTAAGTTAGGCCGACTTCCGGTTCCCTGCGAAATTTCGTTTACTTTTGCACAAGTGTTTCTACTAATTACAGACAGAAACGTCCTGAATGCTACAGATTGCGTTTTGAGCAAAAAAACAGAAAACCGCTGTTCCCAAGCAGTGTGACTGTTTAAGATAATTAAGAAAGAGTCATAAAACCGGACTTGTCATTCCGACCAACGGGAGGAAACGCAAGTTCGACGAAGTCAATCCGGCCCTCGGCATGCGAAACCCCGTTAATTTCGTGTATCGAAAGCCGGATTCCTCCTTCGTCGGAATGACAAAACAACCTTCTGCAAAACCTTAAACAGTCTCAGTGTTTTTAGCCTAATCCGACAAGCAAAAACTTTTGATTTTATCACGAGCAACCCAATGGTATGAGAAATTTGTTTACGATTACAGTTTTTTATTTAACTTTTCTACTACAAAGTACGCTTCATGCCGAGGTGAAGTTGCCCAAATTGGTAGGCGACAACATGATTCTGCAACGCGATGCCCGCGTGACCATCTTCGGCTCGGCCTTGCGGGTGGAACGCGTCACGGTCACGTTCCAATTCCGCGTTTATTACGCCCTCCCCAACGAACGCGGCGAGTGGTTCATTTCCTTGCCGCCCATGCCGGCCGGCGGGCCTTACGAAATGGAAATTTTCGGCAAGAACACCATCCAACTCAAGAACATCATGGTAGGGGAGGTGTGGCTGGCTTCGGGGCAGTCGAACATGGAGTGGAAACTGGCCGACCAAGTGAACAACCACAAGGCCGAAATCGCCGCCGCCAACTATCCGGACATTCGCTTCGTGGACGTGAAAAACACCATTGCCGCCCACCCGCACCGCGACTATTCGCCCGGCGGCTGGCAATTGTGTTCGCCGAAAACCGCCGGGCAATTTTCCGCCGTGGCTTATTTTTTCGCCCGCGAGTTGCACCAGTTGTACAAAGTACCCATCGGCATTGTCCAAGCCGAGTGGGGCGGCACCCCGGCCGAGGCATGGGTGAGTACGGCCACGTTGAAGCAGTTCCCGGAATTCAAGGAAGCGGCGGACAAATTGGATCATATTGGCGGCGATTTGGAGGAAAAACAGACCGCCTACAACGCCAGTTTGTCGGCTTGGCAAAAAACAATGGCCGCCCGCGACCGGGGCTACGCCGCCAAAAAACCGTGGTACGAGCCGCGCATCCAAGACGAGGATACTTGGCACACGATGCGGCTGCCCGGTCTTTGGGAGAATGCCGGACTGCCCGGCTACGACGGAGCCATGTGGTTTCGCAAGGAAGTGGAAGTGCCCAAAACCGAAGCCGGAATGCCGCTTCACCTGCACCTCGGCAAGATTGACGACGAGGACATTGCGTGGTTCAACGGCACCGAGGTGGGCCGCACCAGCGGCTGGGACACGCCCCGGCATTACATCGTACCCGGAAAGTTAGTGAAAGCGGGCCGGAACATGATTGTGGTACGCATCAACGACACGGGCGGCGGCGGGGGCTTGCACGGAAATCCGGCCGACTTGCGTCTGGAATCGCAGTTTTTCAAGGCTACGCTGGCGGGCGAATGGCACTGCCGCACGGCGGTTGACATCAGCACCATGCCCAAGCCGCCTGCCGAACTGCGCGACCAAAACTCGCCCGGCGTGTTGTACAACGGCATGATTGCCGCCGTGGTGCCCTACACCATTCGCGGCGTGATCTGGTACCAAGGCGAAAGCAACGCCAGCCGGGCCTACCAGTACCGTAACCTGTTCCCGGCCCTGATCCGCGACTGGCGGACGGCTTGGGGGCAGAAAGAACCGTTCCCGTTCCTGTTCGTGCAACTCGCCAACTTCAAGGCTCCGCAGCCCCAGCCCGGCGAAAGCGAATGGGCCGAACTGCGCGAAGCCCAGACCTTTGCGCTGAACGAACCGAAAACCGCCATGGCCGTAGCCATTGACATCGGCGATGCCAACGACATCCATCCGCGCAACAAACTGGACGTGGGCAAGCGGCTGGCGTTGGCGGCCCGTGGGGTGGCTTACGAAGACACGCTGCTCAAAACTTACTCCGGCCCGATGTTTCGTTCCATGACCGTTGAGGGCAACAAAGTGCGGATTCTCTTTGACCACACTGCCGACGGGCTACTGGCCCGCAAGGGCGTTCCCAAAGGCTTCGCCATCGCGGGCGAAGACCGCAAGTTCGTGTGGGCACACGCCCGCATCGAGGGCAACAGCGTGGTGGTGTGGTCGGCGGCGGTGCCCAAGCCCACCGCTGTCCGCTACGGCTGGGCCGACAACCCGGAGTGCAACCTCTACAACACCGAAGGCCTGCCCGCCTCGCCCTTCCGCACCGACCAATGGCCCGGCGTGACGGTGGCGGCGGTGAAGTGAAAAGTGGAAAGTTGTAAGTGGTAAGTCGTAAGTCGTAAGTGGCGTTGTGCGGCGTTTTGGGCATTTTTTGCTTAAAACGCCACTGTTTTGAATCGCGCCTGCCTGTCGGCAGACAGGGATAACGCGGATAAATTTCTGGGAAACATGTGCGTCAAGTTCAAAACAGCACATCCGTGTAATCTGCGTCATCCGTGCCAATCCGCGATTCAAGACAAAAGCGTTTTAAGCAAAAAATGCTCAAAACGAGAATAGAAAAACACAGTCCGCTTGTAAATCATACAGTCTCTTCTATACAATGAAATACATTTTGGCTTTCTTGTACAGCTTGGCAATTTTATCACCACCGAACGGTTTCAAGTCGCAGCAGACGGCTTACGAACGGGTCAAAAAAGCCTATACAGAGAAAGAAACAGCCGTGCAGAAACTGTTCGCCGACCAAAAGTTGAGCCTACAGTCGTCCGAGATTTTTTTGCGGGCCTTCAAGGAAGAAAAACAACTCGAACTCTGGGCCAAGCCCAAGGGAAAACCCACCGGCTGGAAACTGGTCAAAACCTACCCGGTTTGTTCGGCATCGGGCGTGGCCGGCCCCAAACGCCGCCAAGGCGACCTGCAAGTTCCCGAAGGCTTCTACACTATCAACCGTTGGAACCCGCAGAGCAGTTTCCTGCTTTCGCTCGGCTTGGACTACCCCAACGCCTCCGACCGGGTGCTGTCTGACCGCAAGCAACCCGGCGGCGACATTTTCATCCACGGCAACTGCGTGAGCATCGGCTGCCTCGCCATGACCGACCCGGCCATTCAGGAAATCTACGTAGCGTTTGTGGAGGCCGTCAACGCCGGACAAACCCGCGTGCCGGTTCACATCTTCCCAACGCGGCTGCGCGGCGCAACTTGGGAACGCCTTCAAACCAATCACCGTGACGATGCCGTTTTGGCCGCTTTTTGGCAAAACCTGAAAACCGGCCACGATTGGTTCGAGGAGAAAAACGCCTTGCCCCGCGTCAGCGTGGATGCGAAGGGTGGGTATGTGTTTCGATGATGCAATTGAATTTTCTACCTTGAAAATCAAATGAAAGCTATTCTCAGTTGCAACTGAATGTCAAACTACGGCACGCTTGTCGGAATGGCTGCTGGTTACTACCGATGCGTAGCCCCTACGGGGCAGGTACAACAGAGCCAATCATACATTACCGGGGCGTTTTGGGCAAAAAATGCCCAAAACGCCCAACCTCATCCGTTTCTAAACCGCCGCCAAACGGCCTCGTTCACTGCCGGGTCGGTTTCGACTTCGAGCAGTTTGGCTTGTCCGTCATTGGCGAAAAAAACGGGCAGGGCCGCCCGTAGCTCTTCGCGGGTGCGGCAACGGGTGTAGGCGATGCCGAAGTCGCGGGCGGTGTTTTCGGCGGTTTGGCGTTGGCGGGTCTCGAAGAACTCCTCCATTTCGGGCTGGCCGGAAGGGCCGTCAATGAGCCGGAAAATGCCGCCGCCGTGGTTGTTCAGCACCACAATGCGTAGGTTTTTTGACAACTGGTTGTGCCACAAGCTGTTGCGGTCGTACAGAAAAGCCATGTCGCCGGTGATGAGCGTCACGGGGCGGTCGGTTGTCCACGCCGCGCCGACGGCCGTACCCGTGCAGCCGTCAATGCCGCTGGTGCCCCGGTTAGCAAATAGTTCCACCGACCGTCCCGGTCGCAATCCTACAAAATTCACGTACCGGATGGGCATGGAATTGGCAACGTGCAGCAGGCTGCGGTCGGGGAGGGCCTGCATGGTCTCGAACACCGACTCGAACTCCGAAAACGGCGCGTCGGCCAACGTGTTTTTTAGCCGCAACCCGGCCTGTTGTTCGGCCCGTTGCCAGGCGGCGAAATAAGCCTCGTCCGCTTCCTCCTCGTCTTGGTTTAGAAACGATTGGTAATCAAGGTCTTCAAACAGCTTTTTGAAGAAATACAACGGCGGCACGGCCAGCGTATCGGTCAGGGTTTGGAACGGGTCGGCCACGCGACCGGCGGGCTGCAGGTGCCAGTGAACCGCCGGGCGATGCCGCCGCAGAAACAGTTTCAAATTCTTGGAAATCACCGAGTTGCCGAACGTAATCAGCAAGTCGGGTCGCAACTCACGACGCAGGTCTTCGTCGGGTTGTGTATTGGTTTGCATTAAAATCGTGTCGGCCAGCCGCACCGTTTCCGGTATTTCGTGCAGGTTCGAGAGCACGTCGCCCACCACCGGCACTTGCAACTCCTGCTGCACCAATCGCAACGTGTCAGTGAACTCGGCGTTGTACGGCGACTGCCCGGCCACAATCAGCTTGCGTGGACTGCTTTCCCAAATTTCCCGAATCTCCGCCCATTGTTCCGGTGAAAGCGTCGGCTGGGCGGCCCACGGGCGGATGATTTTCACATCGTCCGGGAACGTGATTTTCTCGTCTTTCGCCGGATAGAAAGGTTCGCGAATAGGAACGTTGACGTGTACCGGCCCCGGCGGAAAGGCTTGGGCAAGGTTTACGGCCTCGTTCATGGTGCGTTCGATGAACCAAACGGCATCGGGATGCGTAAAATCGGTCGGCAGTTCGTAGCTCGCCTTCACGTGCGGGCCGAACACGCCGCGTTGGTTCAGCGTCTGGCCGTCTTGCTGCTCAATCCATTCGGGCGGGCGGTCTGCCGTGAGCACCAGCAGCGGCACTTGCTGGTAATACGCCTCGGCCACGGCCGGGCCGTAGTTCAGCACCGCCGTGCCCGACGTACACACCAAACCCACGGTTCGGCGCGTTTGCTGGGCCATGCCCAAGGCCAGAAACGCCGCCGAACGTTCGTCGGGCACCACGCGGGGACGCACGGCCGGGTGACGGGCCAGCGTCAGCGTAAGCGGTGCCGAACGCGAACCGGGCGAAATGACAAAATCGGCAAGACCTTTGCGGACGCAAATCTCGACGAGGCTGGTGATGGAGGCGAGGACAGGCAAGTTTTTGAGTGATGAGTTA
>JALOMD010000070.1 GCA_025455595.1 Cytophagales bacterium
GAGCGGCTGCGCTGTGATTTTTATAGATGTTGAACTAACTTGGTTAAGAAAAACCTGGATTTTAGGCCCTGATTCACAGATTTCCGCCTTGGATTATTTTTAAGGAAGTTATTTCACAATCTATAACAGAGGAAGAATCTGACAAGGCAATCCTTTAATCCTACGAAACGTCAATTCGACGAAGTCAATCAAGGTTCAGACAAATGCCGTTTTGAGCAATTTTCGCCCAAAACGCTTCTGTTAAAAATATTCGTCTGTAGGGGCACCCCTCGCGGGTGCCCCTACAAATTCTGTTTTTTCTGTAAATTCTGTGAATCTTGATTCTGACACAAAATAGTATCTTTTCAAACCACAAAACCCACCCTCTCCGGTGGGTTTTTCTATTTCCTCTCTTACCCTATTTTCCACCAAAAAAATCACCCAAACTGTGTGATTTTTCAGGGAGAGGCAGTCCCTACCTTTGGTTAAGTACATTTTTCACCAGTCATACAACTGACTAAAAACCTAACCTTCTGCCTATGAAAAAGAACTTACTCTTGTGCTGTATGGGGTTGCTGTGGGTGAGCCAGATTCTGGCACAAAACCGAACGGTGTCCGGGAAAGTGGTCGGCGAAGACCGGTCGGGGTTGCCGGGCGTGAACGTCACCGTGAAAGGCACCACCACCGGCGTAATCACCAATAGCAACGGCGAATATTCCATCGGTGTCCCTGCCGAGGGGACGCTGGTGTTCACCTTCATCGGCTACACCACCCAGGAAATCGCCGTAGGCAACCGCACGTCCATTGACATTTCTATGCAGCCCGACGTGAAGCAACTCTCCGAAGTGGTGGTCACTGCCGTGGGCATCGAGCGTAACCAGAAAGCCTTGGGCTATTCCGTAGAACGGGTGGACGCGGCCAAAGTGCAGCAAATCTCCGAGCCGGACGTGTTGCGCGGCTTGCAAGGCAAAGTGCCCGGCGTGAACATCATCGGTTCCAGCGGCGTGCCGGGCAGTGCCACGCGCCTCACCATTCGCGGCAACCGTTCGTTTTTCGGCAACAACCAGCCGCTGTTTGTGGTGGACGGCGTGCCGTACAACAACGACAGCAACGGAGCCAACGCCGGTGGCAACGGGCAACTGTCGGGCGGCGGCGCGTATTCGAGCCGCATCGCCGACCTGGACCCGAACAACATCGAGTCCATGACCGTGCTGAAAGGCGGCGCGGCGGCGGCCTTGTACGGCATCCGGGCGGCCAACGGCGTGGTGGTGATCACGACCAAAACCGGCGCGGGCAAGCCTTCCAAAAAAGGTTTGGAAGTGGCTTTTTCCAGTTCATACGCGGTTGAAAACATCGCCAACCTGCCTCGCTATCAGAATAGTTACGGCACCGGAAGCGGCTTTGCTTACGCCCAAGCCAACGGCTCGTGGGGCGCACCTTTTCCGGGAGCGGTTCCTTACCCGACCATTGACTCCATCCCGATGTGGAACGCCTATGCCGCTGCTTTCCCAAACCTGCGCGGAACCCGCGTTCCGTACCGGGCCTATCCGAACAACGTCCGCGATTTCTTTGAAACAGGCCGGGTTTTTGAGAATTCCATCACGGTTTCTGGCGGAACGGGCAAAAGCAGCATCGTCGCCACGGCTTCCAAGCTGGATCAAACGGGGTACATCCCGAACACCAGCTTTGGACGCACCAACCTGAGTTTGGGCGGCAGCACGGTGTTGGAAAACAAACTGACCATCGGCGGCAGTTTCGCCTATACTAACTCGATTCAAAACGGCCCCGCCGGTGGTGCCAACAATGCCGTCGGAAACGCTTCTATTTTTGGCCGCACCATGTTTTTGGGACGCAGTTGGGACTTGCAAGGGCTGCCCTTTGAGAATCCGACCACGCGCGGCAGTGTATTCTTTATCCCGGTTGGCTCGTCCACCAATCCTTACTGGAGTGCCAAATACGACGGTTTCAGCAGCAACGTGAACCGCATCATCGCCAGCCTGAACGCCAGCTACGACATCCTCAACTGGCTGACGATCAGCTACAAAATTGGTGTCAATACGTACGGACAACGCGATTTGGAATGGTTCCGCCCGGGTTCGCGGGGCGGGCAGCAAATCGGCGAAATCACGCAGACCGGCACTGATTTCACCGAAATTGAATCGAACTTGTTGCTGAGTGCCACGCGCAAATTCGGGGAGGATTTTGACCTGCGCGTGGTGTTGGGACACAACGTGAACCAGCGCACCACGCAAATCCAGAGTTTCCGGGGTTTGGGCATGATTGATTTTGACATCCTGGACATAGACAATACGAACAACGTGACACCCAACGGCGGCGAATACGAAAGACGGCGACTGTACGGCATCTTCGGCGATGCCACGCTCAGTTTCAGGAACTACGCCTTTTTGGGCTTCACCGGTCGCAACGACTGGTCTTCGACGTTGCCCGTTGCCAACCGCAGTTTCTTCTATCCGGCGGTGAACGCGTCGCTGGTCTTTACCGACGCGCTTAAAATCCAATCCAAAGTGCTGAGTTACGGCAAGTTACGCGCCAGTTGGGCCACGGTCGGCAACGACGCGCCGCCGTATTCGCTCATTCCCACGTACCGGCTCAACCTCGGGGCCAGTTCCAACTTGATTGGGGCTTTGTCGGACAACGACTTTCCGTTCCGGGGCATTCCGGCGGCTACGTTGGGCAACACCGACTTCGACCCGAACCTGAAACCGGAATTCACCCGCTCGGTGGAATTGGGCACTGAGTTACAGTTGTTTGAAGGCAAAGTGGGCATTGACTTCACTTACTACAACACCCGCACCACCGACCAAATCGGGCGGCTGTCGTTGCCACGGGCTTCGGGCTTCAACTCGTTGCTGACCAACTTCGGCGTGATGGTGAACCGGGGCGTTGAGTTGGGTTTAAATCTGACTCCCATCAGCCTGCAAAACGGCTTCCGCTGGAATTTGTACGGCACGTTCACGCGCAACATCAACCGCGTGGAAGCCATTGCGCCGGGCTTGGAAGAGATTGAAATCCAAGGCTTGTTTGGCGGCAGCGTGGTGCCGGTGTTGCGTCCGGGGCAGCCTTACGGCATCATTCGCGGCAGCGTCTCGGCCCGTGACGACGAAGGCAACTTGCTCATCAACCCGGCCACCGGTCTGTTGATTTCGTCACCCGATCCTGCCATCATCGGCGACCCGAACCCGGATTTCATCGCGGGTCTGACCAACACATTCTCTTGGAAAGGCATCTCGCTGAGTGCGGTGATTGACTACCGCCACGGCGGCGATTTGTACTCGACCACCAACGTGCAGACCTTGGGCCGGGGCGTGACCGAAGACACCAAAAACCGCGAAATGAACTACGTGGTTCCGGGCGTGCTGGGCAACCCGACCACGTTGGAACCTCTGCGCGGCAGCGACGGCAACAAAATCCCGAACAACATCCAAGTGGAAATGAACTCGCTGTATTTCGGCGATTCCTTTGCCGTGAACGGTGACGACGAATGGGGCGTGTGGGATGCGACGACGATTCGCTTGCGGGAAGTGAGCATCGGCTACGAATTGCCGAAAAACCTGCTGAAACGCACGCCGCTCGGCTCGGTGCGGATTTCGTTCACCGGACGCAACCTGTGGTACAAAGCCCCCAACTTCCCGAAAGCCTCCAACTTCGACCCGGAAACCAGCACATTCGGCAGCCTGAACATTCAGGGCTTTGAATACGACACGGCTCCTTCGGTGCGGCGCATGGGCGTGAACTTGCGGATTACGTTCTAAAACAAGGGGTTTCGACCTTCGAAAAGATACTATTTTCAGCACGTAGCACATGCTTTAGCCTGTGCGGAAATCCGATAGGATTTCTTAACCACAGCCTAACGTAGCGTTTTGGGCAAATTTTGCTTAAAACGCTGTTTGAAAATCCTGTCGGATTTGGCTTCGCCGAACTTACGTTTTGCACAGGGCTAAAGCATGTGCTACAAATTACTACTCAAGACCCAAACAGATATGCACAGACTAAAATATACCTACCTTTTGGCCTTCGCCACGATACTATTCTTGGCATCGGGATGCGAAAGCAACTTCCTCGACATCAACCGCGACCCGAACAACCCGACGGTGGTGCCGCTGCGCCAATTGCTGCCTTACACCCAAGTGAACCTGAGCAACAGCCTCGGACTGGGGCCTTCGGGACTCTCCGAACCGGCCTCGTGTTTCGTACACCAGACGGTGATGCGCGGCAATTTCAACAACTACTTCATTGTAGGCGACGACTTTGTGATTCAACAGGCGTGGGACAACATCTACGCCGGTGTCCTCACCGATTTGCGGCAAATCATCAGCATCGGCACCGAGCAGGAAAACTGGCATTTTGTGGGCATTGCCCAGATTATGAGAGCTTATACGTTCAGCGCACTGGTGGACGTGTGGGGCGATGTGCCGTTCACAGATGCCACGCGGGGTGCGGAAAATCCCTATCCGGAGTTTGACGAAGGGCAAGAGATTTACCCTGAACTGTTCAAAATGATTGACGAAGGCATTGCGAACTTGGCGAAAACCTCGACCATCGCACCCGGCACCGCCGACTTGTTTTACGGCGGCAACGTGGCCCGCTGGCGCAAATTTGCCAAAACCCTGAAACTCAAGCTGTATAACCAAGCCCGGCTCACGCAAGTGTACGACGATGCCGCCGTGAAAGCCCTCATTGCCGAAGGCGACCTGATGAGTGCAGCCAACGAAGATTTCGAGATGCTGTATGCCTCCTCGCCGTCGCCCGAAAACCGGCACCCGGCGTTTATCCAAGAATACACGCAAGGCGGGCCTGGTTATTGGGTTAGTCCGTATTTCTACCAGATAATGCAGGGCAAAAGCACCCTGAATCCCATCCTCGGCAATCTGGTTGATCCGCGCATCCCGTACTATTTCTGCAACCAACTCACGCCCACGCAGGCGGCGCAAAACCCGATTTCGTACCGTGACGGCGCGTTTCTGTCCATCTGGTTCACGTCGTCAGGCATTGACCCCAACTCCGACTGGGACCAGAACTCCTCGCAAACCGTGCTCGGTCTGTACCCGGTCGGTGGCAAGTATGACAACGGCAGCGGCGGGGCGGTGAACCAAACCAGCGGAACGCAAGGAGCCACTTTGCAGCGTTTGTTGCCGTATTTCTCCAGCCTGTACACCCGCGCCGAACTGGCTTTGACCAAAAACACGGGCGAAAACGCCGCCAATTTGTTCAAGTCGGCCATGGAAGAGTCGTTTGCCGAAGTGAACCGGGCCGCCGCTACCGCCAGCGCACCCGCCATTGCAGCAACGGCCATCAGCAGCTACGTGAACAGTGTGATGGATTTGTACAATGCCGGCAACGCGGAGAAAAAACTGGAGTTGATCATGACCCAGAAGTGGATTGCGAGCTTCGGTTTCGCAGTGGACTCGTACACGGATTACCGCCGCACCGGCTACCCGAGACCGTTCGACCCGGCGACTGACAACAATCCGTTCACCGTCGTGAACCGGGACTATGTACAGACGTTCCCTTATTCCGTAACAGACCTGCAAATCAACCCGAACGCCCCGGAACAACGCAATGTCTATGTGGACAAACCCTTCTGGGACGCGAATTAATTCAGAATTATGAATTCAGAATTCTGAATGTAGCACATGCTTGAGCCTGTGCCAAACGTAAGTTCGGCGAAGCCAAATCCGACAGGATTTTCAAACAGCGTTTTAAGCAAAATTTGCCCAAAACGCCTCTCACCGAGGTCTGTGGCACACAGACCGGCAGCGCAACGAAACAACGGTCTGTGTGCCACAGACCTCGGTGGTTAAATCTCGGTGAACGGGATTGACTCAAATCATACGCGATTGAATATCGCATTTAAAAAAACACAAACACCACTAAATTCTGAATTCATAATTCTTAATTCTGAATTAATTAAAACTTCTCGGTTATGTACGTAATCAAAAGAGACGGGCGGCGTGAATCGGTCAAGTTTGACAAAGTCACGGCGCGAATCGAAAAACTCTGCTACGGCCTCGACATTCACTACGTGAACCCGATCACCGTGGCCCGCCGCGTGATTGACGGCATCTACGACGGCGTAAGCACCGTGGAACTGGACAACCTGGCGGCAGAAACCGCCGCCTCGCTGACCACCACGCACCCCGACTACGCCGTGCTGGCCGCCCGCGTCGCCATTTCCAACCTGCACAAGACCACGAGCAAGTCGTTCTTCAACACCATGAAGCGGCTGTACACCTACGTGGATCCGAAAACGGGCGAAAACGCGGGCCTGCTCTCGAAAGAGACCTACGAGGTGATCAAGAAGCACGCCGACCTGCTGGATTCGAGCATCATCTACGACCGCGACTTCGGCTACGACTACTTCGGGTTCAAGACCTTGGAACGGTCGTACCTGATTCGGCTCGACGGCAAGGTGGTGGAGCGGCCGCAGCACATGCTCATGCGGGTGTCGGTGGGCATCCACGGCGACAACATTGACAAGGTCATCGAAACCTACAACCTGCTGTCGGAGCGGTGGTTTACGCACGCCACGCCCACGCTGTTCAACGCCGGCACGCCCAAGCCGCAGCTTTCGAGCTGCTTCCTGCTCACGGCCAAAGACGACAGCATCGAAGGCATCTACGACACGCTGAAACAGTGCGCGTTGATTTCGCAGTCGGCGGGCGGCATCGGCTTGTCCATCCACAACATCCGCGCCACGGGCAGCTACATCAAAGGCACCAACGGCACGTCGAACGGCATCATCCCGATGCTGAAGGTGTTCAACGACACGGCCCGCTACGTGGATCAAGGCGGCGGCAAACGCAAAGGTGCGTTTGCCATCTACTTGGAGCCGTGGCACGCCGACATCTTTGAGTTCCTGCAACTGAAGAAAAACCACGGCAAGGAAGAACTGCGGGCACGCGACCTGTTCTACGCCCTGTGGATACCGGACTTGTTCATGAAACGCGTGGAGGAAAACAGCACGTGGACGCTGATGTGCCCGCACGAATGCCCCGGCCTGGCCGACACCTACGGCGACGAGTTCGAGGCGTTGTACGAGAAGTACGAACGCGAAGGCAAAGGCCGCAAAACCATCAAGGCGCAAGACCTGTGGTTCGAGATCATCGAGTCGCAGATTGAGACGGGCACGCCGTACATGCTGTTCAAGGACCACGCCAACCGGAAGTCGAACCAGAAGAACCTCGGCACCATCAAGTCGTCGAACCTATGTACCGAAATCATGGAGTACACGTCGCGGGACGAAGTGGCCGTGTGCAACCTGGCTTCGATTGCACTGCCGAAGTTCGTGGAAGACGGCCGGTTCAACTACCAGAAGCTGTACGACGTGACCAAGGTGGTGACGCGCAACCTCAACAAAATCATTGACATCAACTTCTATCCCGTGCCAGAAGCCGAACGCAGCAACAAGCGTCACCGGCCCATCGGCATCGGCATCCAAGGCTTGGCCGACACGTTCATCCAACTGCGGATGCCGTTCGAGTCGGACGAGGCGCGGGGACTGAACGAGGACATCTTCGAGACCATCTACTTCGCAGCCATGACGGCCTCGATGGAACTGGCCAAGGAGCAAGGCGCGTACGAGACGTTCAAAGGCTCGCCGCTGTCGAAAGGCATCTTCCAGTTCGACATGTGGAACGTCACGCCGAAGTCGAACCGCTGGGACTGGAACGCCCTGCGTGCCGACGTGAAAAAGCACGGTGCCCGCAACTCGCTGCTGCTGGCCCCGATGCCCACGGCCTCTACGTCGCAGATTTTGGGCAACAACGAATGTTTCGAGCCGTACACCTCGAACATCTACACGCGCCGCGTGTTGTCGGGCGAGTTTGCGGTGGTGAACAAGCACCTGCTCAAAGACCTGGTGCGGCTGGGCCTGTGGAACAACCAGATGCGCGACGCGATTATTGCCGGCAAAGGCTCGATCCAGCACATCGGCGAGATTCCGCAGCACATCAAGGACTTGTACAAGACCGTGTGGGAAATCAAGCAGAAGGCCATCATCGAAATGGCCGCCGACCGGGGGGCATACATCTGCCAGAGCCAAAGCCTGAACCTGCACGTGCAAGACCCGAATTTCGGCAAGCTGACTTCGATGCACTTCTACGCGTGGAAGAAAGGCCTGAAAACGGGCATGTACTACCTGCGCACCAAAGCCGCCGTTGACGCGGTGCAGTTCACGCTGCAAAAACAAGCCGAGGTGGCCCTGCAACCCGTGGTGACCGAAGCCGACCACGCCCTTGCCCAAGCCGCCCAAAGCGTGATGGACGAGGTGCGCCAGTTGGACTCGGCGGCCCCGAAGCCCTCGATGCAAATAGACATGGATTATGAGCAGAAAATGAAAGACATGACCTGCTCCTTAGACAACCCCGAAGGCTGCGAAGCCTGCGGGTCGTAATCCCTCAGCCAGTGTATGATTAGAATGCCAAACCCCCTCTGTGTGAACGGAGGGGGTTTTGTGCAAAAATAAAACTATACCGACTATGTATTTGAAAGATATAATCATTGAAAACGTAGGGCCCATAGGCCGTCTTGATGTCGAATTAGGCTTTGATGAGAGTCAAAATCCTAAGCCCGTAATATTTGTAGGTGAAAATGGCAGTGGTAAAACAATAGTATTGTCGCACATCGTGGATGCTCTTGTCGAATTCGCTAAACAATCTTTTCGAGATGTTATGCACTCCAGCCAGTCTCTACCAAATCCGTATTTCAAAATAACTGGAGTTACTAATGTCAAAATGAAAAGTAGTTACGGAATTGCTTTTTTAAACTTTGTTGATTCGG
>JALOMD010000071.1 GCA_025455595.1 Cytophagales bacterium
GAGCGCCAACACCAACACCAACACTGACAGTGTCAAGAAATCGTCCAGCCAATCAGCACCAGGCCATTCAGCACCTGCACACCAGCAAGCATGCGCAGGCCGCCGCTGGGAAACATATCGCCCAAGCCAAGCGAGGCATAGGTGGAGGAAGAGAAAAACAGGCAGCTTAAAAAACTGGCGGGGTCGTTGATGCCCTGATTGATAGATTCACCCACAAAACTGCCCAGTGGCCAGTGATGAATGAGCAGATAATAGACCACTGCATAGAGCCAGATACACACAATATGTGTGCCGAACACCGCCGCCATCACCACCAGAATCCGCCATTGGGGCGGTATGGTGAGGGTGGGCAAGCGGTTCCATGTGAAGCGCAGGACTTCATAAACCAGCAGGCTGGTGAGAGCGATTAACGCAGCCCCCACAAGGCCTGCCAACACAAATTCCTGCATAATTTTTTAAACTTTCCAACAGATCACCTTCAAAGTAAGCAATATCTACTCTGCCTTTTGAAGCTGCGAGAAGTTCTAAAAACGTACTGACATAGCCGACACGCCTTCCAAAAGGACCGCCAACCTCAAAGCCGTACTTTATTTCTGACCTTTCGTATATTTCTTGATTTTGGCTCGTGTTCACACCTACCGTCGGGTATGCCTCAAATTTGACCCTGTCTTGTGATTTTTTCTTGGGCGGGCCGTCAGCCTGCCTTCGCCTTTCGCGTTCCTCCTCTCTTTTCCTTTCCTCCTCCTCCTTCCTCTTGTCGTCCTGCTGGTTCATGTGGTTCCACGCGTCGGCACCCTGCGCCCACATCCCGTCGGGGTCTATGAAGCCCGTCGGGTTGTCGAAGGCGTACGTGTAGGGAGACCACCGCCTGCTCAGCTCGCCCAGCGGGTCAACCACGTGCCAGCGGCCAAGCTGCGCGTCGTACATCCTGGCCCCGTAGTCCGTCCAGCCCAAGTCGAACTCGCCCTGCTTCTCCTTGCCGTTGTACTGGTAGCGGTGGTTCGGATTGCCTGCCGTCTCGATGCCCACAAGGTTGAGTTCCCCACAGGTCATAAAGAAAACCGTGCAGGCAATTCCTCACTTTTCTACAATCTCAAACGCATACGCACTGAGCGGCTGTAATTCCAGCGGAATGCCTGCCGACTCGATTTGCGGATTGGTCACGTTGGCGGCGTTGAACGGCACGGGTTGGTGCTGGCCGAGAACGCACTTGAGTTCGTAGTTGGCATTCACGGGCAAGTCCATGGCGGCGAAGGCGTTGGCCGGAATCCGCACGTTGATGCGGCGTTTCAAATTTTCTTCAAAGCTCACCACCACCAGCAGCTTTTGCTTGTCCGTAAAGCGCAGGAAACTGTAGATGCGGTGTTCTTCGTAGCCCGCCGTTTTGCCGCCGTTGTTGGCCGCCTGCAAATCGTACAAGCCGCCGCGCCGGACGGCATCGGCGTTTTGGCAAAAATTCAGCAAATCGGCGTAATGGCGGCGCAACACCCGCATCGAGCCGTCCAATTGCAGGCCGTTGTACTGCCCGGTGCTGATCCAGTTTTGGTATTGCGGCACGCCCCAGTAGTCGAAAATCGTGGTGCGGCCGTCGTCGCCGCTGAAGCCCTCCTCGCCCAAGGCGGGTTCGCCCACTTCCTGACCGAAATACATCATCACCGGGCCGGAATTGAGCAACGCACTCACGGCCATTGTCGGAATGCCTTTTTCAGCCTTGCCTGCAAAGAAACGCGACGCAATGCGTTGCTCGTCGTGGTTTTCCATGAAGCGAAGCATCCGGCTGTTGATGCCTTGCAAATACTTCCAGTTGCCGGAAATGTGGTTGGCCGAGGCCCCGTGCTGGATCACCGCCCGCAGCGTGTCGTACAGGCCCACTTTGTCGTACAAATAGTCGAATTTGCCCTTTTCGATGTACGTGCGGTATTCGTTGGGGTTATAGATTTCAGCCACGAAAACAATCTCGTCGTTCACGTCCTTGATTTGCGGAATCACCCAGCCCCAGAATTCGGCGGGCACCATCTCGGCCATGTCGCAGCGGAAGCCGTCCACGCCTTTCTTGGCCCAAAACACCAGAATGTCGCGCATTTTCTCCCACGTGTTCGGCACCGGGTCAAAGTGCATTTGGCGGTTGTTCACAATGTCCACGCCGTAGTTGAGTTTGATGGTTTCGAACCAGTCGTTCACGCTGGGGCCGGGGGCAAACTGGTCGTTGCCGGTGGCTTTGGCGGGGGTTTCGTCGAAGCGGCCGTCTTTGGTCGGGTGCGGCAGGTCGCCGAGCGGGCGGTAGTCGGGCGGCACGCGGAAAGACGTGCCGGGCAGGTAGTAAAAATTGTTGTTCGGGGCAAAGATTTTGGTCTTGTCGTCGCCTTCGCCCAAGTCTTTCACCCCGGCGGGCTTGGCATCCGAGTGATAGGTGCGGGCCACGTGGTTCGGCACAAAGTCAATCAACACCTTCAGCCCCGCCTTGTGCGACCGTGCCAGCAATGCCTCGAACTCCTGCATCCGTTTCGGTACGTCCACGGCCAAGTCGGGACTGACATCGTAGTAATCTTTGATGGCGTACGGCGAACCGGCACGACCTTTCACCACGTCGGCATCGTCAAGCGGAATACCGTATTGGGTGTAGTCGGTCATGGTGGCGTGTTCCAGCACACCCGTGTACCAGATGTGGCTGAAACCCATTTCCTTGATTTTGCCGAGGAGCGTTTCGTTGATGTCGTTGAACTTGCCCACGCCGTTTTCCTCCAGCGTGCCGTACTTTCGGTTGGTGTTTTTGGCGTTGGTGAGCAGCCGGGTGAACACTTGATAGATAACCAGCTTGTGGTCTTGTACGTCTTCTTTGAGCAAGTTTTCGTCGTTGGTATCCAGCATGGGTACTTCTTTTTTGGATGAACAGGCAAGGCCAAGCAGAATGGTTGCCAAAAACAATGTCTTTTTCATAGGCGCAAGTAGGGTGGAACGGGTGTTTTCGCTTGGTAAGTTACTACGGATTTGGCACAAAAAAAGCCCCCGTAAGGACCATACGCAGTTGTTTCCAAAACCATCGTCCGCTATACTGGACAATAGCACACGGATTGAACGGATACAACTGATCAGGACAGGATTTTTTATCCGTTTTTTTATCCATTTCATCCGTTCAATCCGTGTGCTATTTTTTCACCAGCGTTTTGGGCAAAAATCGAAGATGCCGCACACAGCGGTATTGACAAATCCCGCAACCGGCGGGAACACCCAAAACGCAAATCATACTTCAAATCAATCCATCCACAATCACGTCCTGCGGGAATTCGACAGAGAATTTGAACGGAATCAGGATTTCTTCACCGGATTTAGGTTTGAAAAACCATTCCAGATATTCCAGTTCGTTTTTCTTGATCGTATCCGAGTTTTCTTTGAATACAGGCTCCACCAATTGCACCTTGATTTGTTCGTTTCCTGAGATTGGCAACTGATCCCACACCACGATTTCCTCCGTGGTTTTCTTGTGGTTTTTGATTCTGATCAGATATTCGTACATCAGCACCTTGCGGTTTTTGGAGAACAGTTGCGTTTCCTTCTTCTCGTATTTTTTCAGGAATTTGTGTTCCACTTTGAAGCCTTCGTCAATGCCGAGATACGTCCAGAATTGTTCGGTCGGGGCCACTGTTTGCAGGTGCGTGGTTGCCACGAAATTATTGTCCAAAAAAACATTCGCTTCGCCCGCCAGAAACGGGAATTCGGTTTCGTTGGTCACCCGCGCTTTCAGGTAGGCAAACTGCGACAGTTTCGGAACGGCGGAATAGCGAAAATGCGCCGAGAAATCCTGCATCAGAATGCTCACTTTGTGTTCGGTGCCGTCTGTTTTCACAGAATGCTTGCCCGCAATGCCAAAGAAAACCGCCGTGGCTCCGGCTTCGGCCACTGAGGCTGGCGTTTCCATAACGGGTTCTTCGGCTTCGTCCGCCTCAAACATCTGCGACATATTATCGCCGCCTTCACGGAACAAATCGGCGCGTTTTTTAGTGAACATGTTCCGCGCCGGAGCCGATGCAACGGCGGACTCATACAAACCGCCGCCAGCGGGAACGACGGGCTTCGGCACGTGAATAGCCAGCCGCCACGGCGACAGTTCCGGCTGGTAGCCAGACACTTGCGGACGCGCCGTGGAAAGTTTCAATTCGGTTTCGTCCCAGTTTTCGCCTGTATTCTGGCTAATCAACGCGTTGTAGGCGATGTTCATCTGCTTGTTTTCAGACGACACGCGAAAGTCATAGACGGGTGTCCACGAGGCGTTGAAGACAATATAGGTCAAATTCAGTGTCAGTGAGCCGGAGACAGTCATTTCCAGCACCACGGCCACTTGGTTTTTGGTCTTGCGGTGTTGCCCGCCCAGCCGCTGCAATTCCCAATTCAATTTGTTAATCTGGTCGTTAAGCTCGCGTTTGTCACGTTCTATCTTGCGGAGACTTTTGTCTATAACAGACAGCTTTTCACTGTAAAACGACAGTATTTGCTGCCATTTGCCCGCATCCAATTCCGTGCTTTCCGATTCTTCCGTCGGCGTGGTGATTTTCACGCTGATGTTGTCCAAGAAATTCTTTTCTTTCTCTAACCGCCGGATATCGTCTTCCAAATCCTGCCGCCGGTCTTCGAGTTGCTGTTTGTCGTCCAGCAGTTTTTTCTTGTCGGTTTCGGGCATTTCTTCGTAGGCCGTCTGGAATTTGACATTGCCCAAAACAGCCTTGCCGATGCCGTTCACCTGAATGCTCTTCTGTTCAATGCTTGGCGGCAAATTGTCGAAAATCAGCGTGTGTTCACCGGCTTCCAGTTCAACGGTAGCGGTGCGCGTCACGGCGGCGCGGTCAGAGAAAACAGTAACGGAGGAAACAGTGGATGAAAGCATCATAGGAAAGTTTCGCCAGTCCTTTCGTGGAAGATGGCTTTTGAGGTTTTGAAACGCTATGGTTGATTGGGCGTTTTGGGCAAATTTTGCTCAAAACGCTGTTTTTCAATTGACGCGGTTATGGTTTTTTCGGCAAACTTTTTCTGAAAGCGTTTTGAGCAAAATTTGCCCAAAACGCATTAACTCTCTCCATTTCGGACAACCTCTGAACTTTGATTGGCTCAGAGCAGATTAATGCGTTTGCGTAATGCGTCCGGGTCGCGGCTTTGGTGCAAAACGGCGATGATTTCAACCTCGGCGGCACTTTCATTCACTGCATAAAAAACGTGATAGGGAAATTTGCTGAGAGCTGCTCGACGCACAAAAAGCAGGTGTTCTGGATACAGGTAAGGATTGTCAGACAACCGCCAGCCTGTGCTTTCAAACTCATCAAAAAAGTCTGACCCCGCGCCAAAACGCTGTCCGTCCTACCAATCCATGATTTCCTGCAAATCTTGATTGGCTTCCTTTGACGTACGTACGTTATACTTTCCTGCCATATTTCCGATTCACTTGGTCACGTAGTTCTTCAAGCGAAAGCGACTCTTGCCGATTCGCTTTCATTTTTTCGTAACGTTTCAGCAAAAATTCCTTGAGCAGCGCGTCGTACTCCTCATCCGGCTCTGGGCCTATGTGATATTTGTGCGCCAGAAAGTCCACATACTCCAGCAATGCGTACTGTGCATCTTCCGGCAATTGGTCTATCTTTTTGTGTAACGCATTCAGTGTTTCAGTCATGGCTGTGTTGTTTTATAAGCAATTTTTGTCCGGAACCATGATTTTCTTTTTTCAGACAGGATTGCAGGATAAACAGGGTTTTTCAATCAAGGCAACCCCGAAAATCACAGTTCAGACAATTAACAACAAAAATAGTATCTTTCCAAACACCCCCTCTTTTCACCGAGGCCTGTGACACACAGGCCGTTGCAGACCCACACTACAGGCCCGTGTGCCACAAGCCTCGGTGATTGAGTTTTGATGCGTCAAAATAACGTTCTTCGAACATTAGAAGGCTACAGAGTTTTTACAGTAAACCCACGCGATTCGTTTTAGAGGTTGTCTAAGAGACTGTTTGAGTTAATTTTTCGGGCTGCAAAGGCGGCTTTTCGGCTGCGGCCCCGACAAGTCGGGACAAGCTTTCGCCGTTTTCTCGGCCCGTAGCCTCCGGCTACGCCCCTCAAAAACGGCTCGCCTCGCCCGGAAATCCGCTCTTTTCGCTTCCGAATAATTAACTCAAACAGTCTCTAAAATTTTGTTTGGTCTATGCGTTTAAAGCGATTTTTGCCTAAAACGGATAAATACGCAGGTCATCCCGCCTTGCGGGATGACCGGGAACACAGGCTCGGTTAAGACAATAAGCTGGCGTTTTAGGCAATTTTTGCCCAAAACGCAGATGCTGCCAACAACGCCCCGCCCAACCATTCAACAATATCCCCATTACCTCCGCTTCCGATACATGTAATACGCCCCACCGACAATGACAGCCGTAAGCAGCATCACGCCGATTTGCAGCTTGCGCATGGAGCCAATCAAATCGGCGGTGGCGGCTTGTTGGTCGGCGAGTTCGTTGTTGCGGCGTTTGAGTTGGCTGGTCAATGCAGACACACGACTCTCCAAGTCATAGATGCGGTCGCCGGCAGCACGCGACTGTCCGTACAGGTTGCTTTCCTTCTGATAGGATGTGCGGCGCACTTCGCGAATGATTTCGTTGTCTTTGGCAATGATGCGCTGCAAGGCCAGAATCATGTTTTGCAGGTCTTTCTTCGAACGCCCGCCGAACAGTGCGTTCTTCTCCCGCCCCAGCGAGTCGTACTGGTGGTAAAGCTGGTCGCGTTCTTGCAGCAACCGCCCCAAATCGGCCGATTGTGCGGAGGCGAAACCAATGGAAAAAACTGTAACAAACAGACAAAAAACAATCTTACGCATGAAAGTCGTTAGTGATTAGTTGAATTGGTTAGTTAAGTCGTGCCCATCTTTGCGCCCTTTGCGAAAGCCTTTGCGAGCAATCTTTCACGCAAAGACGCAAAGTTTCCCGCAAAGCACGCAAAGAAAAATGTCTGCAACCTGACTGACCAATACAATTAGTGATTAATCGTCAGCACTTTGCGTTCTTTGCGAAAATCTTTGCGCCTTTGCGAGAAACCTGATTTTTCAAAGGCTCAAAGAAGGAACGCAGAGGTCGCAAAGCGAATAGAGACATTGGAAAATACTTTTGTTAGCGTTTTAGACAAAAACCACAAAAACATCTATAACTCCATTTAAGTACCCGCGCCTATTTAGTTTAGCCTATTTTAAAAAGAAAATCCATTTCTAACACACTGGTTTTCAATGTTTTGAATCCTGTTTTTTTACTCAAGACCCAAGACTAACGACTGGGTACTTATTTACAGTATTCTTTCAGCCGCGTTTCCGCCTCTTTTTCGCCCAGTTCTTTCGACATTCGCCACGACTCGCAGGCTTCGGCGGTGTCGCCCAACCCAAGATACGCCTCGCCCAAATAGAAGCGCAGCAGATCAATGCCGCTGCCGAGCGTTCCGGCTTTACGCAAGTTTGCCAATGCCTCCGTGAAGTTCTTTTTACGCAAATGGTACACCCCCAAGTTGCGGTAGGCCCACGCATTGGTGTTGTCCAAGGCCAGCGACTGCCGGATTTCCGTCACACCCGCCTCCAAATCACCGAGTTGCAGTTTCACAAAACCCCGGTTATTACGATAATACGGCTGGTTTGGATTCAGGCTCACAGCCTTGTCGAGCAATACCAACGCTGTGTCGTATCGGTTTTTGCGAATGTAAATCTGTGCCAGATTATTGTACGCAAAGTCCTGCAGGCTGTCCATCGCCAAAGCTTTTCGGAAGTCGTTTTCCGCCCGGTAGTCGTCTTTCAAATTGAAATGCATTACGCCCCGGTTCACATACGCTTCTGTCAGGTTCTGTCTGCGCATGTCTTGGTTGCGCCGGGGGTCTCTGTTGTAGCGGGCAATGGCTTGGTCGTAATCATCAAACGCTTGGCGCAGACTGTTCTGTGCTGCATAGGCGTTTCCCCGCAACAGATAAAACTGGGCCGAGTCTTTGTAGTCGTCGGCTATGCGGATCAGGTCTTTGAGGCTTTCGGCAAACTTGCCGGTTTTTTCAAACGCCTGCGCCCGGTTGAAAATCGCCTCTTTGTAGTCAGGTGCCAACTGCAAGGCTCTGTCGAAATCACTGATGGATTTGTCGTATTCGCCGCTTTTCAGATGAGCCACGCCCCGGTTGTTGTACGCTTCGGGAAATGTCGGGTCTGTAGCAATGGCTTCGCTGTACAGACGGATGGCCTCGGTGCGGTTGCCCACTTTCATTTCGATATTGCCGCGTTGGAAAAACCGTAATGTGTCGTCGCTGCGCTTGGACGAACAGGCGGCCAGCAGAATAAAGCCGACAAAAAAGAGAACGGCCTCCCCCAACCCCCTCCGAAGGAGGGGGCTTTTTAATAGATGTAGCATCGTTTTTTTGTATATCTCTTTATATATTCACAAGCGAACATTTTGCGATAGGCGACGAAAGCGTTTTGGGCAAAAATTGCCTAAAACATTGTTCTTAATCTGTCATAATCTTTTGCTCTATCTTTCTCCTCCCCCCTCGGGGGAGGCTGGGTGGGGGCTTGTCGCAAACCGATGAAAAACGCCCAGCGGCAGCTTTTTATTGAACGAATCGTTCAGATACAATTCGCCCAGCTCGGGGTTTTTCACAGAGCCGAAACAACTGTTCACCAGCGTCTCGACAATCAACGCCGAGAAGCCCAGCGAATAGACGTTCAATACCAGAAAATGCCGCTCCGGGTCAAGCAATTGTTGACACAGTTTCAGCATTTCGTTGATTTG
>JALOMD010000734.1 GCA_025455595.1 Cytophagales bacterium
CGAGCCATGTTTGCTCCAAATAATTCTGGTAGTCGGAAATAAGTTGCCCCTGCGATTCGGCAAAGGTTTTGGGACGGGCTTCTTCCACGCCCGTGATTTCAATGTACGCCATCCGGCCGTTGTTGTCGAGGGTGTAAGTGCCCGGCTGCCAAGTAGCCCGGTCAACCAGCGGATTGTCGCCGCGCTGGAAGAGTCCCTCGGTGATTTCCACGCTAAGCGGTTTTTGGGCGTTCAGTTGTTTTTCCAATACGGTTTTCGACGTGGAGGCCAATGCAAACGCCACGCGGCTGTTTTGGCGGGCATCGGTGCGCGACTTGGGCGTGGAAACACCGAAATCGCGGATGATGAACTGCGTGATGTCAACACCGCGCTTTGGCGGGCATCGGTGCGCGACTTGGGCGTGGAAACACCGAAATCTCGGATGATGAACTGCGTGATGTCAACACCGCGCTGGGTCAAGTAACCCGACACGGCTTGGATGCGGGCCGCCGAAGTGCCAGATTTTTCGCTGCGGTCGGCGTGGCCGGAGATTTCCAGCACCAAGGCTTTGTCTTGGCGCAAGGCTTCGGTCATCCGGTCGAGTTGCTGTTTTTGGGCCGTGGTGAGACTGGCCGTGTTCTTGGCGAATGCGATTTCTGGGTACTTCGGTTCGGTGAGCGGATAAGGCTTGTTGGCCAACCGGCGTTTCAGTTCGGTCAGCACGGCGTTGTCGGCTACGTTATAGACCGTGGCGGCCACGCGCTGCTGCCACTGGTAGCGGTCTTGGTTCTGCTCGAAGTAACGCTTTTGTCCCAAAGTGTCGGTCAGCGACTTCGACCATACTTGCGTTTCCATGCGCTGGAACAACAGAATGCCGTCGTGGTATTCCTTGACCAGCATTTTGAAATCGGGATATTTGTCTTCCAAATGCGCCTTTTCGTACTTGATCAACGACTCGTTCACATATTCGTCGTAGAGCAGTTGCATCTGGTAGGCCGGCGTGAGCTTCTCGCGCGGCGACTGGTGCGTCTTTACGTAGTCAAAGAAATCCTTGACGCTGTACGGCTGGTTTTTGATGCTGAACAGCGTCTGCGGCAGCGATTTGTCGGTCGGGTTGTAACCCCAAGCGGCTCGGCGCAGCGAGTCGTTGGCCTGGGCAAAGGCCAACTTGCGCACTTCGGCGTTTTCGACCAGTTGGTTTTCGCGGCGGAGGCGTTTGAGCAGCAGCTGGCGGTTCAGGTCTGAACGCGAGTCTTTGGTCACCTTTTGCCGCAGCGTAGATTCCAACTGCGTGTAGGTTTCCAGTCCTTTGCGGTCAATCAGCTTGATGATGTGCCAGCCGTAAGGCGTGCGAAACGGCTGGCTGATGTCCCCGGCATTTGCCAAGCCGAAAGCCGTGTTCTCGAACTCCGGCAAGGTGCTGCCCGTGCTGAAGGCGGGCAACACGCCGCCCTTGTTGCGTGAGTTGCCGTCTTCCGAAAACTCGGCGCACAGCTTGTCCCAGTTGCCGCCTTGTTTTGTCAGGCGATTGTAAATTTCGTCAATTTTCTGCTTGGCCGCTTGCGCCTCGGCTTCGGGTGCGTCGGGGTTGCTGCGCACCATGATGTGCGCCACGGTGACCTTGCCCCGGCTGGGTCGGCGGTCGGCTACTTTGACCAAGTGGTAGCCGAACCGCGTCCGCACCGGCTGCGACACGCTGCCCACGGGCGTTTGGTAAGCGGCCTGCTCAAACGGATACACCATTTGCAGGGCCACCGACGGGTCTTGCGAATGTTGGCGGGCCAGTTCGTTGAAATCCTTGCCTTCCAAGGCCTGCTTGCGCAAATCCGAGATCTGATTAAACACGCGCAATGTGTCTTCAGGCGGGGCTTCCTGCGAAACGGTGAGCAAAATATGCGAGGCGCGGACTTCTTGCTTCAAGTGCTCGTAAGCCTCGCGGGTGAGGGCACGCACCACGCTGCTGTCCACCAAGTACGGCTCGGCCAGTTGGTCGCGGTAACCGGCCAGTTCTTGCTTGAACGATGCCAGCGTGTCTAATCCGAGACTTTCGGCATCCTTGACCTTGAGTTTGAAATTGACGTACAGGTTCAGGTAGTCGGCAATGCCCTTGGCCCGGCTGCTGGCCGTGTCAGCCATGTCGTTTTTGTCATATACGTACAGGAACTCGGAGCGATGAATGGGCGTGCCGCCTACTGTGGCAATCACAGGGTCGTTGGTGGCGGGAGTGGCGGTGTTGCTGGCGGTAGGTGAGGTGGCTTTGCAACCCAGCAACAAGGCTGCCAGTGCAAAAGACAATGGTTGGTAAATGCGCATACGATGGATTATCGTGAGAAAACAAGTGCAATTCTAACGATTTTTTGCGCAAAACAGTATGAGAAGGAAGGCGGATTGCGGAGTTCGGAAACCGGAAAGGAAAATCAGTAAGCCGTGGCAGTCACGGGGGCAAAAAGAAAAAGCGTTTTGAGCGATTTTTGCCCAAAACGCCATAATGAAAAGCTGTTCGGGATTTGCCTGTCCGTCCGGCAAGCGGGCAATCCCGAACCGTGCTGTCAAGGATTTGTAATCCGAAAGTCAAGACAAGGAAGTCGAATCCTGTTTTTCTTGAGAATCCTGTAAATCCTGATTCTGACTTCACACACTGGGCCGCGCAGCTTGTCCTTCGTTGAAAGAAAGGGACGGAAAACCGCCGTCCGGGGTGGCCGCGCTGGAACCGTTCTGGGGGAAGCCGCCTTCCGAGCAAGGGTTGATTTTGGTGAGCCGCCAAGTGCTTTGGGTGCCGTGGCGTTCCAGTTCCACCTTGTCCACCAAGCGTTTGACAAGCATCAGGCCCACGCCGCCGTTGCGGCCTTCGCGCACCATTTGGCGGATGTCAGGGTTGGTGTGTGCCGAAAAATCGAAGAAAATGCCGTCGCGGTCAATGATTTCGCAGACGACTGCATCGGGCGAAACGCGCATTTGCACTTCGATCACATCGTTCGGGTCTGACTGGTGCGAATGTTCGATCAGGTTGGCGCAGATTTCGTCCACCGCCAGCACCACTGCCGGGATTTCGCTTTCGGGAAAATGTTCGTCGCGCAGCACGTCACTCACGAAATCGCGCACCGATTTCAGGTTCCGACGGTCACAGGCGAATTGGTACTGGTAAAGCATGGCTTTAAATAGTGAAGTGGGTGCCGCTTTTACGGGCTGGTGTTCAATTGCCGCATGGCATCTTCTTCGGAAGGCACGATGGACAGCAACTGGTCAAGCCCCAGGATTTGGAACACCCGGAATATTTTTTCGCTCAGTCCGTAGAGCACCATGCGGATGCCCCGCTCCTCGAACTCCTGCACCCGCGACATGAAGACCCCCAGACCGGCCGACGAAATGTAATTCAGTTGCGTTCCGTCAATCAATAGGTTTTTGCCGCCTCCGGTAACCGCTTTTTCGATGGAACTATCCAAAATGATGGACGAACTGGCATCCAAGTCGCCGTTGATCGAAATAATGGTGAATTTGTCTTTGTCTAACGTGCTGATTTTCATAACACTGTTCCCAATACGTTCGTTTCCAAAAGGATGTTGCGTGAATGTAATAAATTTGCACGCAAACCATTGACCCAAAGCAAGATAACGCCGGTTTTACGGAAATGGTTGCCGGAGCCAGCCGGGCAGCGCAAGCAAAACATCTGACAGATTATCCGAAACTTTTCACGTATTTTGCCGACATTCGTTTGTCGCTTTGCGTTTGCCGTTCTCGGTTTACAGTTTTCGGTTTTCCGTTTTGGGCAAAAATCGTCAGAGTGACTGTTTAAGATTTTCTGTTTTGGGTAAAAAATGCCCAAAACGTCCGTCTGTAGGGGCGGGGCTTGCCCCCGCCCTTGTTTCCCACAGGTACGGATAGAACCAAGTTCGGCGAAGCCAATCTTGGTTCTGACAAATACGCGTTTTAGGCAAAAAACTCCCAAAACGCCAATTCATAATTCTGAATTCTAAATTGAATTCGTACCTCCTAAATCGTACTTCAAAATGATTCGCACCGACTGGACCCGCGAGGAAATCGCCGAGATTTTCCACTCGCCTGTACTCGAACTCATTTACCGCGCCGCCACCGTACACCGGCAGCACCACGACCCGCAGGAAGTGCAGGTTTGCACACTGTTGTCGGTCAAAACGGGCGGCTGTCCCGAAGACTGCGCCTACTGCCCGCAGGCGGCCCGCTACCACACCAATGTGAAGGTACACAAACTGCTGGAGGTGGACGAAGTGCTGGAAACCGCCCGCCGCGCCAAAGAAAACGGCAGCACGCGGTTTTGCATGGGTGCCGCCTGGCGCGAAGTGCGCGACAACCGCGACTTCGACAAGGTGCTGGACATGGTGAAGGGCGTGAACCACATGGGCATGGAAGTGTGCTGCACGCTGGGGATGCTCACACCCGAACAGGCCCAAAAGCTGAAAGACGCGGGCCTGTACGCCTACAACCACAACCTCGACACCAGCGAGGAGTTCTACGACGAAATCATTACCACGCGCAACTACGACGACCGGCTCCAGACCATCGAGCACGTGCGGCGGTCGGGCATTTCGGTGTGTGCGGGCGGCATCATCGGCATGGGCGAGTCGGAAACCGACCGCATCGGCATGTTGCACACGCTGGCCACCCTGCCCGAACACCCCGAATCGGTGCCGGTGAACGCCTTGGTGCCCGTGGAAGGCACGCCGCTGGAAGACCAGGAACGCGTGTCGGTGTGGGAGATGGTGCGCATGATTGCCACGGCCCGCATTGTGATGCCGCGTGCCATGGTGCGCCTCTCGGCGGGACGGGTGCGCATGAACACCGAGGAACAGGCGTTGTGCTTCTTGGCCGGTGCCAATTCCATCTTCGCCGGCGACAAACTGCTTTGGAATTCAGAATTGATGCGGCGTTTCCGCTTGTTGCGGGATTTTCAGTACCGCCGATTGCAGCATTTGCGTTTTGGGCGTTTTTTGCCCGAAACGCAGATTTGCCAAAACCATGGTTCGGACAAGTGCATCTTAGCCAATCCCGACTCGTCGAAACACCCCAATTCTAAATTCATAATTCTGAATTCAAACGTATTGGCTCAAGTCGCCGAGGCCTTCGCGGATGACTTGGGGTTCGTCTTCGGTGCAGTCCACTACCGTCGGTGCAGTCCACTACCGTTGAGGCCACGTTGTGGCCGTAGCCGCCGTCAATCACCATGTCCACCAAGTGGCGGTATTTTTCGTAGATCAGTTCCGGGTCGGTCGAGTACTCAATCACCTCGTCGTCGTCTTTGACGGACGTGGTGATGATCGGGTGATCCAACTCCTTGACAATCAGCCTCGGAATGTTGTGGTCGGGCACGCGGATGCCCACCGTCTTTTTGTTCGTGTTGAACACGCGCGGCACTTCGGCTCCGGCCCGCAGAATGAACGTGAACGGCCCTGGCAGGGCTTTTTTCATGAGCTTGAACGTGGGCGTGTCCACACGGGCGTATTCGGCAATGTGGCTCAGGTCGTAGCAGATGAACGACAGGTTGATTTTCTGCGGCTTGATGCCTTTGATTTGGCACACCCGCTCCACGGCCCGCTGGTTGTGGATGTCGCAGCCGAGGCCGTACACGGTGTCGGTGGGGTAAATGACCAGCCCGCCGTTGCGCAGGCAGTCCACCACTTGCAGTATTTTCCGCATTTCGGGCGTTTCGGGATGTATTTTCAGCAGTTCGGCAGACATATTTTGAAGTACGAAGTACGATTTACGAAGTACGAATTGAGGTCAGAGGTCAGATTTTTCTCCGTAGCAGCAGCCTGTCCCGACTCGTCGGGAGGTTTCATACCCATGCGTTTTGGGCATTCCCGCCGTTTGCGGGATTTGACAATTTTTGCTTAAAACGATGAACGAAAAACGTTAAACGTCTTTCACGGTTTGGAAAAAACGAATGCCCGGCCAGCTAAACAAATATACTCCGCCGCCGACGCAACGCCAAACGCCGTCGGGGCCGCTTTTTGGCCGCCTGCCCGAAAAGCCGTAATTTTGGACGTTACGTGAGTCTGTCTGAACCCTGATTCGTAGGATTGTGGGATTAACATGATTTTCTTTTTTCAGTCAAGGCAATCTTTTAATCCTACGAATCAGGGTTCAGACAAGCAGCCGTTTTAAGCAATTTTTGCTCAAAACGCTTTTTCAATCCTGAACTCTGAATTCTAAATTCTGAATTAACCGAATGGCTTCTCGTCCCAGTTTTGATTGGAAAATCGGCTTGTTCATCACCATTGCGTTCCTGCTGATTACGTTCACGTTCTACTTTTACCAAGTGACGCAAACGCCCAATTTGCAGGTGGACAAGCCCGATACGTATGTGTACATCCCCACCGGAGCCACCTACGCCACGGTCATGGATTCGCTGAAGGCGCGGCAGATTATCCAAGACGAGCTTTCGTTCAGCTTCTTGGCCAAGCTGCTCAAATACCAAGAACGCGTGCGGCCCGGCCGCTACCGCATCAGCCAAGACATGGGCAATTTGCGGGCCATCCGAATGCTGCGGGCCGGGCTGCAAGAGCCGGTGAAGGTGACGTTCAACAACGTGCGGCTGAAAGAAGACCTGCCGCCGCGCATCTGCCGCAATGGTGGGCAAACTGGGCTTCGACACCGTGACGATTATGACCATGTTTCTGCCCAACACTTACGAAGTGTACTGGAACACCTCGGCTGATGAATTGCTGACGCGGATGCACCGCGAATACAAGCGTTTTTGGAACGAAAAACGGCTCGCCAAG
>JALOMD010000072.1 GCA_025455595.1 Cytophagales bacterium
TGCCGAAACGGGCCAGCAGCGGCCCCAGCACCATGATGGAGCCGCGCAGCGCACCGCCTTTTTGCCGGTAGGTTTCGCTTTCAAGGTATTCGAGATTGATATCCTTGGCCGTGAACCGGTATGACGACGCACCCAGTTTTTCAACCCGCACGCCCATGTCGCCGAGCAGTTCGATGAGCTTGTTCACATCGCGGATGTCGGGCAAGTTGTGGATGGTGACCGGCTCGGGCGTGAGCAATACGGCGCAGAGGATTTGCAGGGCTTCGTTCTTGGCTCCTTGCGGCGTGATTTCGCCGCTGAGGCGGTGTCCTCCTTCTATTCGGAAAGAAAGCATTTTTTTAGTGATGAGTGATGAGTGATGAGTGTGCGTTTTGGGCAAAATTTGCCTAAAACGCTTTTTGTTTTTCTGACAGGATTGCAGGATTTACAGGATATTTTCAATCATGCCGATTTGCGAAAATCACTTTGGAGTCACACTTTTGACAATGGCGTTTTAAGCAATTTTTTCCCAAAACGCTCACGTGAAATTTGCGTGATTGATTGTAAAAAAGCCCGTTTCACAGTTTTTATATGTGTTTACGGATAAGACCAACTGGTGGCTGTGTTATTCTCTACGTTCTTTGCGAAAGTCTTTGCGCCTTTGCGAGCATTTTTTTTCACGCAAAGGCGCGAAGAGAAAACGCAAAGTGCGCAAAGAAATACACAAATAACCTATAGGTAATGAGTACCAGTCAGAAATTAGCTTATGTTGTTTTTGATGCGTAAAAAAACAGTTCAAGTGGTTGATTTTAGTTGATCGTAACTGTCTTTTTACTAAAGGCTAACTACTAATGACTAACGACTTAGTACTTGCCTTGTTACGGCCAACTGTAGTAGTTGTGTTCTGTGTCCAACACAAAGCCGACACTCGGATACAGACTGTTGCCTACGGAATTGGTTTTGGCGGTTTCCAAAATCAGGCCCGCTGCGTTCGTCTGTTCGGACAGTTCCTTGGCTCGGTTGATAAGTTCCACCGAAATGCCTTTTCCTCTGTAGTTTTCAGCAACAAACAAGTCGTTCAGTAACCACAGGCGTTGCATTCTGGTGGACGAAAAAACCGGGTACAATTGCACAAAACCTGCCAAAACAGCTTCGTTGGTTTCTGATACTGTCTCCGATACGAAAATCTCGGACTCGCCGTTGCGCATTCTGTCCGACAGGAATTGTCTTGCGCCGCCCAAATCGCTTTTTTTCTCGTAAAACACCCGGTAATTGTCGAAGAGAACGGCCAGTTGGTCAAGGTCTTCGAGGGTGGCTTTTCTGGTCATTCTGGCTCGTTTTTTCGCCGCAAGGATAATCAAAAAACGCGACAACTTGCCTGCCAGAAACAAAAAATCCCCTCCGCACGGAGGGGATTTTCACGCAAGACCCAAGACTAACGACTCAAGACTTATTTTCCTTTGTTGTTGCGTTTCCGGTTCTTCTTGAACTTGTCCTTTTTCTGGTTGTCGCCCCGGTCACGGTTGTCATTGCGACCTTCGTTGCGCAGGCCTTGGCTCCGGTTGCGGTCGTTGCGGTTGTCGTTACGTGCGTCCATGCGGCGGTTGCTCGGCTCGGCTTCAAACAGCCCTTCGGTGCGCACGGTTTGCATGTCCAAGCTGATGCGCCCCTTTGAGATTTCGCGCAGTTGCTGCACAATCACTTCGTCTTCAATGTTTTTGTCCGTCCAAGTCTGGTTGAACGTCTTCATCAACCGCCCGATGTACGCCACGGCCCGCAATTGCTCTTCTTGGTTGGTCATCTCTGCCGCCCGCTCAATGAGCTGCACCACTTGGTAGCCGTACTGCTTGTACTTGAACTCGTGGTTGGGGTAGGGGACAAGCTGCGGTTTTTTGCCCAGGGCCGTTTTTTCGGGCGGACGGTACGGGCTGTCCACGTCCAAATCAAATCCGGTGAGGATGTACAGGTCGTCCCACAGTTTCTTGGTGTAGTCCTCGCCTTCGCGCATGTTCGGGTGAATCTCACGCATCAATTCAATCAGTACATGGGCCAGGCGGGTGCGTTTCTCGCGGTCTGCAATGGTGAGCAGGTGGGCGGCCAGTTTCTGGACGTTCCGCCCGTATTCTTTCTGGATGAGCGGCTCCAGTTGGGTGTTGTATTGGAAATTTTCCATCAAAAATGCCCGAAGGCGGGTTTTGTATGCGGCAAAGATACGGTTTTATAAAGTACGAAGTACGATTTACGAGGTACGAATTACAGGTTGGCGTTTTGGGCAATTTTTGCCCAAAACGCTGTCAGAATCAGGATTTTCAGGATTGACAGGAAAAACAGGATTTTCCTGTTCTGCGAAGTCTTCGACTTCGCGGGATTAATTCGGTAGTCTCTGACTACCCGTGCGAAGTACAAGATGGCTTTCCGAACGCAGCCGGTTGCGCTACGCGCCGCCTGTCACACCTTGGCGTGAGTAGTCACAGACTACCGAAATTAATCCTTCGTAGCCGTAGGCTACGAAGAACGACAGGGGATTTTTGTTTGCGGATGACACAGGCGTTTTGGGCAAAAATTGCCCAAAACGGCTTCGTCCGAACCTTGATTTTCGGATGATTGGATTGATGAGCATGATTGAAAAGGCGAGCAATCATGCCCATCACAAAAATCACAGTTCAGATAAACGGGCGTTTTGGGCAAAAATCGCCCAAAACGCAACGGCTTTATAGATGTTGAGCTAACTTGATTAAGAAAAACATGGGTTTTAGGCCCTGATTTACAGATTTCTGCTTCGAATCATTTTTAAGGAGGTTATTTCACAATCTATAAAACCTGAACACTATGGTTCCCTAAAAAACTGTGCGCGTTTTTGGACTGTAGAAAAGCGTTGATAACCAACATCTTATGTGGAAAGACAGACAGGTGGAATTCGGCTTTTTCGCCCGAAACACTCGACGGGTGTTGAATTTGGGCAATGGTAACATCCAAATTATTCTGTTTGTTCAGTATTTTGTTTATTTTGGCCTCGCACTTGCCACCAAAAGCCGTCTTTTCAACTGTGCGCCTGTTGATTACAGCAATTTTACTTGCGGTTTGCTTGACAGCCGCTGCCCAACAGCAGCGACGCATTGACAGCTTGCAAACGTTGTTGAAAACGCTGCCGCCCGACACCAACCGCGTGTACACGGGCATTGCCCTGTTCCGGATGCTGGTCGCTTCCGACCCGCAGCGGGCCTTGCCGTATGTGCGTGAGGCACTGGCCTTGTCGCAAAAGCTGCGCGACCCGAAGGCCGAAGGCGGCTCCTACGCCAACATGGGCATCGCCTACGACATCCAATCCGATTTCACGCAGGCCATGGAATGTTACTTCAAGGCGTTGCGCATCTACGAGAAAATCGGCTACCAAGTGGGGCTTGCCATTGTCTATAACAACTTGGCCAACACCTATTCCAAACGCGACGATTTGGACGAGGCCTTGAGCTACTACCGCCGCTCGCTGGAGCTGAAACGCCGCTTCGCCCCGGCCGACAAGGTGGGCATCGGCCATTCGCTGAACAACATCGCCACTATCTACGACCGGAAAAAAGACTTTGACCAAGCGTTGCGTTATTACTTGGAGGCGTTGGAAGTGAAACGCGAAACCAAGGACAAACGCAGCCTGGGCTACACGCTGTCGAACATCGGGATAGTGTACGAGAAACGCGGCCAGTCGGAGAAGTGCCTCGAATACCAGCGAAAGGCCCTACCCTTGTTTGAGGAAGTGCGGGAAAACGTCGGCATTGCTACGGCGTATTCCGCCATGCAACAGGCGTACCTCAGCCTGAACCAGCCGGAGAAAGTCATTGAATACGGCGAGAAAGGGCTGGAAATGGCCCGCAAACTCGGCTCGAAATTGCACCTCGAAGTCATCAGCGGACACTTGGCCGAGGCCTACAGCCGCCTGAAAAACTACGAGAAAGCATACGAAAACCTGTCGTGGCGCACTTCGTTGAAAGACAGCCTGAACAAAGAACAAGACCTGCGCAAATACGAACGCCTGAAGGCGGGCTACGAACTGGAGAAACAGCAAATCGCCAACGAGGCGTTGCAAAAAGACAATCGCCTCAAAGCCGCCGAAAACCTGGCTTTGCTGCGCGACCAACAAGCCAAGGAAGCCCGCCTGCAATTGACCGAACTGTCGCTGGAACAGCAGTCGGAACGCCGTATGTTGGAGAAGCTGAACTTTGACCGGGAAATGCGCCTGAAACAAGTCGAAACGGCCCGCCTGCGCAAAGAACAACAGGCGCAACAAACCGAACTGCTGCTGAAAGCGGCCGTCATCCGGCAGCAGTACGCGTGGGGCGCAGTGGTGGGCGTGGCGTTGCTGTCGCTGGGCGTGCTGTCGTTCGTCTTGTACCGGAACAACCGCGCCAAACGCCGCGACAACGAACTTTTGAGCCGTCAGAAAGAGGAAATCCACCAGCAAAACCGGCGGCTCGAAGAACTGAACGCCATCAAAGACAAGCTATTTTCAATCGTCAGCCACGATTTCCGCAGCCCGCTCAATTCGTTGCAAGGTTTGTTGGTGCTGTTGCAATCCGAACTGCTCACCGAAGCGGAAATGAAGCAACTGATGGTGCAACTCAGCGAACGGCTCGGTGTGACGCTGCACTTGCTCGAAAACCTGCTCAACTGGGCCAGCAGCCAGATGGAAGGCCTGCGCGTGCGTGCCACCACCTTCGACTTGAAGGCGTTGGCCGAGGAAAACGTGCGGCTGGCGCAGGGCCTGGCGGCCAAGAAACGCATCAGCTTGGTGAGCCACTTGGACGAGTCGGTGCCCGTCCACGCCGACAAAGACATGGTGAATTTGGTGATCCGCAACCTGGTGACCAACGCCGTGAAGTTCACCCGACCCGAAGGACAAATCGTGTTGTCCGCAGCGGCGGCGGGGAAATTGGTGCGCATTTCGGTACACGACACCGGCCTCGGCATTGCCCGCGAAAACATCGGCAAGTTGTTCAGCACGGCCACGGCGTTCACCACGCCCGGCACCGCCTACGAAAAAGGCACCGGCCTCGGCCTGACGCTGTGCAAGGATTTCGTCGTGCGCAACGGCGGCGACATCTGGGTGGAAAGCGAAGAAGGCAAAGGATCGGTGTTCACCTTCACGCTGCCATTGGCGGAAAACTGAGTTAATTTAGAATTCAGAATTATGAATTCAGAATTGAAAATGCGGCGTTTTGGGTAATTTTTGCTCAAAACGCCCCGAAATTTGACCTTTGGCAAAGCTCAAAGCTTTGTCAAAGGTAGTGACAGATAGCGTTTTAGCCGTTTTTTGCCCAAAACGTCAACCCGCCAATTCTGAATTCTTAATTCATAATTCTGAATTAACCTCAGTGTATCATCAGCTTGGCGAAACTGAGCAGCAGCGTTTTTTCGCCCACCTGCTCGAACTGGATTTTGGCTTTCTTGTCGGGCGTGCTGAAGTCAACCGCTTTCACTACGCCGAAGCCGAACTTGGGATGTTCTACTTTCATGCCCGCCGCCAACGCCGACGTGTCGCTGGGCACGAAGTTGGCCGACGGCGCGTGGCCGTTCAGGGCCAGCGGCGGGGCTTTGCGCGTGGTCAGGTTCTTGACGAAGCTCGTGTTGCGTTCCTGCTCGAACGAGCCGGTGGCGTTTTTGATGTATGCCGGGTCAATTTCCTTCAAGAAACGGCTCGGCTCGCAGCTTTGCAGCCGTCCGAAGCGGTAGCGCGTTTCGGCGTACGACAGCGTAAGCTTGTGTTCGGCGCGGGTGATGGCCACGTAAAACAGCCGCCGCTCCTCCTCCAAGTCGGCCATTGACGACAGCATCATTTGCGACGGGAACAGGTCTTCCTCCATACCCACAATGAACACGTGCTTGAATTCCAGCCCTTTGGCCGAGTGGATGGTCATCAACGTCACCTTCTCCGATTTGTCGTCCTTGTCGTCGTCGGCACTGGTGAGTAGCGACACGCTTTGCAAAAACGCCGACAGGCTTTTGTCTTCGTTCTGCGGGTTGTCCACGTATTCCTTGATGGCGTTGAGCAATTCCTGCACGTTTTCGTAGCGAGCCAGCCCTTCCACGGTCTTGTCTTCGTGCAACTCCTTGAGCAGCCCCGATGCTTTTGCCACTTGCGCGGCCGTCTCGTAAGCGTCTTTTATGACGGAGGTAGCGTGGAAACTTTTGATGAGGATGGTGAAATTCTCAATCGGAGCCGAAAGCCGGTCGCCGAGGAAATGCTTCGGGTTGTTCACCACTTCCCACAGCGTCAGGTTGTTTTCGGTGGCGGCCACCACCATGCGGGCCACAGTGGTGTCGCCAATACCGCGTTTGGGCAGGTTGATGATGCGCTTGAACGCCTCTTCGTCGTTTTGGTTGATGGTGAACCGCAGGTAACCGATGAGGTCTTTGATTTCCTTGCGTTGGTAGAACGACACGCCGCCCACCAAGCGGTATTTGATGTTGCGTTTGCGCAGGGCTTCCTCAAACGCCCGCGACTGGGCGTTGGTGCGGTACAGAATCGCAAACTCGCCGTTGGTGCGCTGGTGCAGCATCTTTTCCTCAAATATGGCGTTTGCCACAATAGAACCTTCTTCGTTGTCCGAAGCCGCCCGCACCATTTCGATTTTGTTGCCGGTTTCGTTGGCCGTCCACACGTTTTTCTGCAACTGGCTCTTGTTGCGGGCAATCACCGAGTTGGCGGCGTTGACGATGTTTTGCGTGGAGCGGTAGTTTTGCTCCAGCTTCACCACCGTCGCGTCCGGGAAGTCGCGTTGGAAGTTGAGGATGTTCTGGATGTTGGCCCCCCGGAAGGCGTAGATGCTCTGTGCATCGTCGCCTACGACGCAAATGTTCTGGTAAACGGACGCTATCTTCTTGGTAATCAGGTACTGCGAAATGTTGGTGTCCTGAAACTCGTCCACAAACACGTAATGGAACTTCTGCTGGTATTTGTTCAGTACGTCCAAATGGTCGCGAAACAGCACGTTGGTGTTGAACAGCAAGTCGTCGAAATCCATTGCGTTCGACTTGCGCAGCCGGTCTTGGTAGGTTTTGTAGATGCGGCCCATTTCCGGCACGCGGCTGGCCTCGTCGTCGGCCCGGAACTCGGTGTTGGCGGCGTAAGCATCGGCCGAAATCAGGTTGTTCTTGGCCGACGAAATCCGGTGCAGCACGTTGTTGACGCGATAGACCTTGTCGTCCAAGTTCAATTCCTTCAAAATGCTGCGAATCAGCGACTTGGAGTCGTCGGTGTCGTAGATGGAAAACTGGCTCGTGTAGCCGATTTTGGTCGCCTCGATGCGCAGAATCCGGGCAAACACCGAGTGGAAAGTCCCCATCCAGACGTTGCGGGCCTCGGTGCCCACCACGGTCTCGATGCGTTTGCGCATTTCGTCGGCGGCCTTGTTGGTAAACGTCAGCGCCATGATGCGGAACGGATCCACGCCATGGTAAATCAAATGCGCAATGCGGTAGGTGAGCACGCGGGTCTTGCCCGACCCGGCACCGGCGATAATCATCAGCGGGCCTTCGCCGTGCAGCACGGCCTCGCGTTGTGGTTCGTTCAGTCCTTCTAAATACTCCATGTTCGGTTTCGACGGCAAAAACGCCGGGTATTTTATAGGTTGTTTGAGATTTTGCCTCACCCAAGCGTTTTGAGCAAAATTTGCCTAAAACGCTCTTCGAAAAGAATTTTAAACAACCTCTTGGGCGTTTTTACAGGTTTTCTATTTCTTCAATGCTCAAGCCGGTGAACAAGCTGATTTTCCCAACCGGTTCACCGGCGGTTTTCATTCGCTTGGCGATTTCCAGTTCTTTTTGTTTAAATGCTTGATTGGTTGCTTCCTCAACAGCCGTGTCCAACACGTTTTTCCAGTCCCGGTAAGCTTTCACACTGTCTTGGTAGGAACGTTGTTCCTGTGGGTTGTATTTTGCGATTTCGGCAGACTCGAACAGGCGGAGGAAAATGCGTTCGCGTAGTTTTTCAGGGATTTTTTCCAAACGGGGCAGGTTTTTCAAGACATACAGCCATTTGTCGTAGCGGGTTTCGAGTTCCTCAACGTGTTTGTTGAATTTGGGCATTTCCAAATACACAAAGCTCAGTTTGTCATTGAACACCACGCCGGTTTCTGTTTCCACCAGTTTCACATCGTGTCTGAATTTGTGCTGATGCGTTTGCGCTTCATCAAAGACAAAATCCATGATGGAAATGGAATAGACAGATTGCAGGCGGAAATCCCAGTCGCCGGTTTTGGCTTGCTCTTGAATGGCAAACGTGCTGTAGTACAGGCTGCGGTCTTTGAAAAATTTCTGCCGGGCTTTTTGCAACTCCACGATGAACCGTTCGCCCCGTTCGTTTTCGCAATACAAGTCGAACACCGCTTTGCGGTCAGTGGGGGTGGAGCCTAACTGTTCGTTTTTCAGGAATGTGAGTTGCAGAATCGGAGCCTTGTCGTGGATGACTTCGTTCAGGAAATCAATCAGCAAATCTTTGTTGGCTTCCTCGCCAAACAGTTTTTTGAAACCGAAATCGGTGAACGGATTGATGTATTTCTCAGTCATTTCTCTCGGCTTTTGTAATTGATTTGTCGTTTCAACCGTAGGCGTTTTAGGCAAAATTTGCCCAAAACGCCCTTGCCAGTCGCAAAGTGCAACGCTCCGGCTTTTGCTTTCTCGAATTGTCTTCGCAAGTTACGAAAAAATCCCGTGGGCGTTCTTGACCCAGCGTTGCCCGACAAAACCTTTGGCAA
>JALOMD010000073.1 GCA_025455595.1 Cytophagales bacterium
TCGGGATATTTCTGGCGGGTCAGCTTAAAGATTTCCTTCTTGATTTCCTTCGCAATGCCGCTTTTGCGGTGGTCGGGATGCACAATCAGGCCTGAGTTTGCCACAAATTTGCCGTGGCCCCACGTTTCAATGTAGCAAAAACCGACAAAACCGCCTTGCTTGTCGGTTGCCACAACAGCCTTTCCTTCGACCATTTTCTTTTTGATGTAGTCGGGCGAACGTTTGGCGATGCCGGTGCCACGGGCTTTGGCACTTTCTTCCATGTGGTGGCAAATTTCTTCGGCAAGGGCAAGATGTTCGTACTTAGCTGTTTGAATGATGTATTGGCTGATGTACTGATTCATTTTTCTATGAAAAGGGCATAAAATCAATGGAAGGTGAAACGAAGGGACAAAAAACTGCGCGATGACGCAATTTTGGAAAAGACACACTGACGACGTGCATCCGGCAATGAGAACAAAAAACAGGGAATTTGTCGAGGGAAACTCTGCCCCGTAGGCAAAGCAGTATCAGTCGAGGGCTGGCACCCTCGGTCGCGGGAAACGTGGAGTCGTGTGTGCGAAGAAATGCAACATTTCCGGTGACTTAGTTTGCTACGATTGGCAGTTGTTCAAAAACCGTGCAAATCTTATGAAAATTTATTTATAAAACGCAACAGTTTTTGCTTTTTTATCACATACCCAAACAAAACGCTGGGTGCAAGAAAAAGTTCAACCGCCAGAAAATGTAGAAAAATCGTGCCAAAAAAGGTCGGTTACAGTGTACCAAGGCTGAGCTAACAGAAGCGTTTTGGGCAAAAATTGCCCAAAACGCTTTTCGTCACGCAGGTCTGCACGCTGTGCGTCTGACCGGAGGCACAGGCTCGCGAAAGACCAAAGGCTCGCGTTTTAGGAAATTTTTGCCCAAAACGTCCAATCATTCGGTTTTTACTGAAACACGGCGTTGAGGTCAAGTGAAATGTCAGTGGCCGGGTCGTGGAGGGTTTCTTCGTGAAAAACGCGGATTTTGCCATCGGGTGTAAAGATGAAAACGGTTTCGGTGAACGGCTGCACGAACCAACACGTCTTGACTCCCGCCGCAAAATACGCCTCGAGCTTTTCATGATGTCTCGGAACCTTGCCGGGGCGACAGAATCTCGACGGCCGTGAGCGGCGGTTCGGTCACGCGGATTTCGTCGGTTTTGCTGTCATACTGCATTTTGGGATAGATGCAGATGTCCGGCACGTATTCCTTTTCGTCAAAAAGCAAAGTAAGTTCAGTCGGAAACGAGTGGGTTTTGCGATAGCTGACATATAACTCGCCAGTCATATTGCCTTGTACAAGTCCGTGGTTTTTGCTGGGCATGGGTTTTCCGCGTTCGATTTCATATTCGGAAAGTTGAGTAGCTTCCAAGAGTTCCATTTGCGTATTGGTTGGCTGGTGCGATGCCAAAGACGGTTAAATATACGGACTTCTGTTCGGAAACCAATAAGTGCAAGCCTGTGAGGTGCGAGTCAGAGACGCGCCATAAGCATAAACAGCGTTTTGGGCAAAATTTGCTTAAAACGCCATAAAAAAGCCCCTCTCCTTCGGAGAGGGGTTGGGGTGAGGTCGTTTACAAATTCGGCTGCGGCGTGACGCGCAGGTAGGGCTTCACTTTGGTGTAGCCTTTCGGGAATTTCACGTCGGCTTCCTCGTCTTTCACGGCGGCGGTGATGATCACGTCTTGGCCGTTTTCCCAGTTGGCGGGCGTGGCCACGCTGTAGTTGGCCGTCAGTTGCAACGAATCGAGCACGCGCAGGATTTCGGCAAAGTTGCGGCCCGTTGAGGCCGGATAGGTAATCATGAGTTTCACCTTGCGGTCAGGCCCGATGATGAACACCGAACGCACCGTGAAACTGTCCGACGCGTTGGGGTGGATCATGTCGTACAGGTCGGCGATTTTGCGGTCAGCGTCGGCAATGATGGGGTAGTTCACTTCGGTGTTCTGCGTCTCGTTGATGTCCGGCACCCAGCCCTTGTGCGACTCAAGGCTGTCCACGCTCAGGGCAATGATTTTGGCGTTGCGCTTCGTGAATTCGTCGTAAATACGGGCCGCCGCGCCGAGTTCGGTGGTGCAAACGGGCGTATAGTCTTTAGGGTGCGAGAAAAAAACCACCCAGCCGTCACCGGCCCATTCGTAGAAGTCAATCGGGCCTTGCGTGGTTTCGGCTTGGAAATTGGGGGCTACGTCGCCCAGTCTTAAGGTTGCCATAGGATTCGTTTTTGGTTTGAGGTTTACGGTTTTCAGTTTCCGGTTTGGCGTTTTGGGCAAAATTTGCTCAAAACGCCAAACTTCTCTAATCCTATAAAGGTAATAGGAATTATGATTCAAAGCTACGAAATGGCTTTTGAAAACACAACTATCGGGCAGACTGTAATCGGATTTGCCGAAAAACGCCCCAAACGCCAATCTATTTATTGAGCCGGGGCCAATTTTTTTCTACCTTTCGCG
The DNA here is from genome assembly GCA_025455595.1 of Cytophagales bacterium. Classification (GTDB taxonomy): domain Bacteria; phylum Bacteroidota; class Bacteroidia; order Cytophagales; family 172606-1; genus Xanthocytophaga. The sequence continues at coordinate 2,474 of JALOMD010000073.1, forward strand.
TTAAAACAAAGCCGGCCTTGCACGCGGCCGTTCGGAAACGGTTCGCACCTCGCAATACAGCCCGTCGGCTCATGGACAAAAGCACTTTCATGCGCAAGATTTCAACCGTTTTCCTCATTGTTTTCGGCAACGTGCTGGCGTGGGCACAAGACCCGCAGTTTTCGCAGTTTTACGCCAATCCGCTGTACCTGAACCCGGCCATGGCGGGCGGGGCGTTGGCTACTCGCGTCACGGCCAACTACCGGCACCAGTGGCCCGCCTTGGATGCCAATTTCATTACCTATTCGGCTTCGGTTGACACGTATTTCCCGCGCATCAACAGCGGCCTCGGCTTCATCGTGAGTCGCGACCAACAGGTTTTTGCCCGCTTCAACTCCATTGACGTGGGGGCGCAGTATGCCTACCAGTTGCAACTGAGCCGCCGCGTGGCCGTGCGGGCGGGCATCCAGTTTTCCTACGTGAACCGCAGCATCAATTACTTCGGCCTCACCTTCGGCGACCAATTCGACAACCGGGGCTTCCTGAACATCCAGTCTATTGACGAACTGGCTCGGAACCCCAACCCGGCGGCGTTGAATTACATGAATGTGTCGGCGGGGGGCATGATTTACACCAGCCGGTCTTGGTTAGGTATTTCGGCACACAACCTCAACCGGCCCAACCAGTCGTTTGTCGGCACGGCCAGCCCGTTGCCAACGCGGTTCTCGGTACACGGCGGCGTGAAAATCCCGCTTGACGACAACACCCGTTACGGCTTGGCCGAAAGCAAAACCGCCCCCGAACGGAGCATTACGCCCGCGTTCCAGTACCGTGCCCAAGGCCGCTTCGACCAGTTCGACGTGGGCATGTATCTCACCTACGAGCCGGTGGTGCTGGGGTTGTGGTACCGGGGCCTGCCCATCAAGCAGTACGAACGCGGCATTTACAACAACGACGCACTGATTTTCTTGGCCGGTTTCAAACAAGGAGGACTCTCCATCGGCTACAGCTATGACCTTACGGTTTCCAACCTCGGCACCTCAACCGGCGGGGCGCACGAGGTGTCGGTGAGCTACGAGTTTCCGCCCGCCCGCCCGCGCAAACGCGTGCCGCGCAACATCAAGCAATTGCCGTGTCCGAAGTTTTAGGTCAGTCGTCAGTCGTCAGTCGTCAGTCGTCAGTAAAAAGTGTCGAAATGGTATTCTTGGTTCATTGTGACTGTTTAAGATTTTCCGTTTTGGCCTTTTTTCGCCCAAAACGCCAGACCGTAGGGGCGGGGCTTGCCCCCGACACGTCGGGGCAGAAATATTAAACAGTCACATTGTCTCATTCATATAGAATCAGAATCCGCGAAATTTTGCCCAAAACGCCCGGATAGTCGGGCGTTTTGTTTTTTGTCAGAACCATGATTCGTAGGATTGAAGGATTACCTTGATCGAAATCAAAAAATCATGTTGATCCTTTCATCCTACGAATCAGGGTTCGGACAACAGCGTTTTGGGCGAATTTTGCTCAAAACGCTCCCTTCCCGTCCGTTGAAAGATTGTTTCACTTGTCAACTCTACAATTGTCAAAAAATATTACTTTTACCCGCAATAATCCAATCTCCGAAACCTGATTCGTACTTTGTAACTCGTAAATCGTACTTCAAAATGATTCGTCGCGATTTTGTCAAGAAAAGTCTGGCGGCTGCCGGAGTGGCCAGCATCGGCATTCCGGCCACGGCCGCAAAAGAAGATACGCCCCTGCCGCCCAAGGCCAAGTTCAACCTCAAGTACGCGCCGCACTTCGGCATGTTCGAGAACCTGGCGGGCAAAGACTTGTTCGACCAACTGAAAGTGATGTCCGAGTTGGGCTTCACGGCTTTGGAAGACAACGGCATGATGGGCCGCACGCCCGACACGCAAGCCAAAATCGGCGAGACGCTGGCCAAATACGGCATGACGATGGGCGTTTTCGTGGTTGACGGCGGCGACAACTGGAAAACCTCGCTGACCACCGGTAAACAGGATTTCAAGGACAACTTCCTGAAAACCTGCCGCACGGCCGTGGAAGTGGCCAAACGCTGCAACGCCAAATGGATGACCGTGGTGCCGGGTTTTTACGAGCGGAGCTTGCCCATCGGCATCCAAACCGGACACGTGATTGACGTGCTGCGCCAAGCCGCCGCCATTTTCGAGCCGCACGGCTTGGTGATGGTGCTGGAACCGCTCAGCGACACGCCCGACCTGTTCCTCCGCAACTCCGACCAGACGTACATGATTTGCCGGGCCGTGAACAGCCCGTCGTGCAAAATCCTGTTCGACATGTACCACATGCAGCGCAACGAAGGGGAAATCATCGTGAACATGAACCGCACGTGGGACGAAATCGGCTACCTGCAAATCGGCGACAATCCGGGCCGCAAAGAGCCGACTTCGGGCGAGATGAACTACAAAAACATTTTCAAGCACATCCACGCAAAAGGCTGGCAGGGAATCTTGGGCATGGAACACGGCAATGCCAAGCCAGGCAAGGACGGCGAGGTGGCGTTGTTCAACGCTTACGTGGAGGTGGACAGTTTTCTGCCCAAACCGGCTGCGGCAACTACGGCGAAGGGCAAGAAGAAATAGGAGCCTCCCCAACCCCTCCCAAGGAGGAGTTTTCGTGCCAATGTTTCGGCGTAACCAAGCAGGGTTCTGTTTTATACAAAAATCGCCTGAAACGGTCGCTTGGCCGTTTCAGGCGATTTTTGCGTTATTCGTGAACAACTTCAGTTACCAAAAGCCCCTGCCTTGGGAGGACAAAACGAACCCACTACAGACGAATCCTCTACGGGTCGTGTCTGAAACGTGTGGATGTAGTTTAATAACCAACTGACAATCAGTACATTACAAGAAGTCATCCACACGTTTCAGACACGACCCCTCTACGATACGTGTATTTCACTCGATTTAGCTCTTTTCAAAAACCCTGTAAATTAGCCTTGCAGCGGCTCCGGAGCCGCTGGCGCGGTATTTTTCAAAAATTCCACCCAAAACGCTTTACTTATTGTATTTTTTACACTTACTTTGCGCCATCAAAACGAACGAATCCAAAACCTGCAACTTCCCAGCTTTCATCTATGAAAACCGCATTCCTGATTATTGACGCGCAGTACGATTTTTGTAATCCGAACGGTGCCTTGTTTGTACCCGGCGCGGTGGAAGACATGCAGCGGTTGAGTCGGCTCATCAGCCGCAATCTCGGCAAAATTGATGCAATTTATGCTACGCTTGATACACATCCGGTCAACGACATTTCGCATCCATCGTTTTGGATTGGGGCCGACGGCCAGCCGCCCGCGCCGTTCACGATGATAACCGCTGCCGACGTGACGGCAGGCCGCTGGCGGCCGCTGCACGAGCCAGAAAAAGTGCTGCAATACCTGCAACAATTGGAGGCGCAGGGCGAATTTACGCACATCATCTGGCCCGAACACTGCCTGCACGGCTCGCGCGGCGCGGCCCTCGACGACACGCTGCTCGAAGCCCTGCGACAATTTGCCCACACGGGCCGCGAATACCGCACGGTGGTCAAGGGCACGCATCCGCTTACCGAGCATTTCGGCATTTTCCAAGCGCAAGTTCCCTTGCCCGATGCCCCCGAAACCCAACTGAATACGCCGCTGCTGCAAGAACTGGCCTTGTTCGACCGGGTGTATCTGTGCGGCGAGGCCAAGTCGCACTGCGTGGCTACGAGCTTGAAGCAAGTGATGACGCACGCCCCGGCCTTGGCACAGAAAATGGTGATTGTGCAAGACACGATGTCGGACGTGACGGGCCTCGGCCACCTCGGCGACCCGATTTACGCCGAAGCCCGGCAACGCGGCATCGCTTTTGTCACCGCCGCCGAGGTACAATTGTAGCCCCCTCCCGGCCTCCCCCAAGGGGAGGAGTTATTTTCTCTCCCTCTCCTTCGGAGACGGGTCGGGGGTGAAACTGCTGCCCAAAACGGTTAACAACGAAAAACCCCGGCTCGGAGCCGGGGTTTTTCGTTGTTGCGCCACGCCGAATTACTTCTTGTTGTAACGTTTATTGAATTTCTCAATGCGGCCTGCGGTGTCAACCAGCACGTTTTTGCCGGTGTAGAACGGGTGCGACTGCGAGCTAACCTCGATTTTGATCACCGGATACGTGTTGCCGTCTTCCCACTGGATGGTCTCTTTCGAGGTCATGGTGGAGCGGGTCAGGAACTTGTAGTCGGCCTGCTGATCCCAAAACACAACTTGGTGATAATCGGGATGGATGTCTTTTTTCATGACGCGTATAAAATTGGAAGTACGATTTACGATGGACGAAGCCCGATTTCGGGTTTCCCGGCACTTATTCAAAAATGGGCTGCAAATATACCGATTCGCAAACGATTTTCGCAATAACCCGAAGAGAATTTTAAATGCTGGGTTCGGAAAACTGCGGTCTGTAACCAAGCGCTTTGGGCAAAGGCCTCACCCCCGTCCCCTCTCCCGTGGGAGAGGGGTGTGCCTTGCGTTTGGCTTCGCTCATTGTCCCCAACAGGCCTGTCCGTGCGAAAGGCTCGTATGGTTGAAAAGTCACCCCTCTCCCACGGGAGAGGGGCTGGGGGTGAGGCCTTTGCCCAAAACACGACTACCGCCGCCACTGCCTACTTTTCCGCTTCCGCCACCTTGCCCTGAATGTCTGTCAGGATGTAGTACAGGTCGGTAGCCACCTCAAAATCAGACGCTTTGCCCTCCAGCGTCAGCGTTTGCCACTCGGTGGTGGGCGTGATGGTGCGGTAAACGGGCTTCTCGTCGCGGTCTTTTTCCGAGGCCACTTGCACCGGCATGGCAAAGCCGGGCACGTCGGCCAGCCAACGCACGCGCAGTTCCAAGTCCTTGCGACCCGTTTGCGTCAGCACGCACTGCAACGTGGGCGGCGACGGATATTTCAAGTACTGGTCGAAAAGGTAGTTCAGGTTTTGGCCGCTCTTCTGGTTGATGTAGCCGGTGATGTCGCCAGTGTGTACTTGCTTCAAGCGAAAATCCTGCTGAATGCCGCGCAAGATGCTGAACCACAGCGAGTCGTTGGCAATGACGCTGCGCACAGTGTTGAGCATGTTGGATCCTTTGAAGTACATGTCGGTGGTCTTGAACCGGCTGTAATTCACGTTCAGCGGCCCCAGTATCGGCTCGGTGTTTTCTATCACAGCCGACTGCCCTTTGAGGTATTTCAGCGATGCCTCGCGGCCGTGCAACGCCTCCACGTACAAAGCCTCGGCGTAGGTACAAAACGACTCGTTGATCCACATTTCGCCGTGGTCGGCCATGCTCACATTGTTGCCCCAGTATTCGTGTCCCGTTTCGTGGATAATCAGGTAGTCGAACAGCAGGCCGATGCCCGTGTTCGAGATGTCTTTGCCCGCGTAGCCCGGCCGGTAGTCGTTGCCGTAGGCGATGGCACTTTGGTGTTCCATGCCCAGATACGGCGTTTCCACCAACGCGTACCCGTCGTTCCAGAACGGATACTTGCCGAAATATTTTTCGTAAGCCGCCAGCATCGGTTTCACCTGCTTGAACTGCCGTTCGGCCTTGCCCCGGTTGTATGGCATCACGTAATAGTCCAATTGCAGTTTCTGTCCGTCGGCGGCGGTGTAGGTATCCACCATCTGCTCGTAATTGCCGATGTTCAGCGTCACGTTGTAGTTGTTGATCGGATACTGCACCCGCCAGTCGAAGCGGGCGAAGCCGCCGCGCAAGTAGCTGGTTTTGTGGAGGTTGCCGTTGCTCACGCAAATCAAGTCGGTCGGCACGTCAACGCTTATGTACATGCTGTCGGGCTCGTCGGAGAGGTGGTCTTTGCACGGCCACCACAGGCTGGCACCGGCTCCTTCGCAGGCCACGGCCACCCACGGCTTGCCCACCTTGTCTTTGGTCCATACAAAACCGCCGTCCCACGGGGCATTTTTGGCGATGTGCGGCCGTCCGTTGTAATGCACCACAATGGAATCCACGGTGCCTTTGACCTGCGGCGTGCCGAAGGTGACGAACACCGCATTGCTGTCGCGGCGGAAGGCGAGCGGCTTGCCCTGGTGGGTTATCTTGCTGATGTTCAGGTTTTTGTACAAATCAATCTGCATTTCACGGAAACCGGTTTCGGCCCGGTAGGCAATAATATTATAGCCCGCAATGGAACTGTCTTTGGGATTGACGCGCAGGTTGAGGTGGTAGAACGACACATCGTAACAACTGCGGCGCGGCGACAAATAGCCGCGCAGGCTGTCGTAACGGGTG
>JALOMD010000074.1 GCA_025455595.1 Cytophagales bacterium
GCACGGTTTCCAAGGCGTGCGTGCCGACAAAGTGGTGGCCGACATGGGCATTACCAAAGGGGCGTTGTACCACCACTTTTCCAGCAAGCTGGATTTGGGTTACGCCGTGGTGGACGAACTGCTGGCTCCCTCCTATTTGTCCACCTGGCGGCCTTTGGAAACCGCCCGCAAAAACCACCTGCAAGTGCTGGTGCAAACGTTGGAACAATTCAAACAGCGCACCGACGATGAGGAGGTGAAACTCGGATGTCCGCTCAACAACCTGATGCAGGAAATGTCGCCGTTGGACGAGGGTTTTCGGCGACGTTTGGGCAATATTATTGAAAAAATGGCTTATTCGATAGAAACGGGCTTGCGAAACGGACAATCAGCAGGTAACATACGTTCAGATGCAGATGCCAAACAATTGTCGTTATTCGATAGAAACGGGCTTGCGAAACGGACAATCAGCAGGTAACATACGTTCAGATGCAGATGCCAAACAATTGTCGGTTTTCATCCTGTCGTGCATAGAAGGCAGCTACAGCGTAGCGAAATCGGTGCAAAGCAAAGCGTTTTTCGACAGTTCCATTGACCAATTAATCACGTTTGTAAACGGACTGGCGGCGAAAAGTCATGAGTCTTGAGTCTTGGGTCTTGGGTAAAAAACCGATTATCAATGACTTGAATTTTTCTAAATACGCACGCTTCGCTCTATTTTAGTATGAGCAGGGTAGCATACGGTTCGCCGTTTTGGGCGATTTTCGCCCAAAACGCCAATCCAACCTTTCAACCTAAAATTTTTCAACCTGTAATCCAAAACATACCAACCAGTTTGTATGAAACTCCCGGCATTGCTTTATGTTTATGATCCGCTTTGCGGCTGGTGCTACGGATTCAGCCCCGTGCTGAAGAAACTGCGCGACGATTTTCAGGACAAGCTGCACTTTGAAGTGCTGTCGGGCGGCATGGTCATGGGTGACCGCGTGGGGCCGATTGGTCAAGTGGCTCCGTACATCAAATGGGCATACAAAGACGTGGAAAACCGCACCGGCGTGCAGTTCGGCGAGGCGTTTTTGAACGACGTGCTGGAGCCGGGCACGGCCGTGTTCAGTTCCGAAAAGCCGTGTATCGCTCTCACGGTTTTCAAGAGCCACCAGCCCGAAAACGCCGTATCCTTTGCCCACGACCTCCAATACGCCGTTTATCACGACGGCAAAGACCTCACTACCGACGAGACTTACCTAAACTTGGTGGCTCCGTACGGCATTGACGGCCGACAGTTTGTGCAACAATTGAACAGCGAAGAATTCAAGCGCAAAACCCACCAAGAGTTCAAACTGGTGAGCGAAATGGGCGTTTCGGGTTTCCCGACGGTGCTGCTGCTCACCGAGAAACAGAACTACCTGCTGGCTCGCGGCTACACCGACTACCAGCCGCTGCACGATACGGTGGAGAAAATAATCAACAACTGATGCTAAAATGTCGTGAGTCTTGTGTTTTTAGTCTTGGGCAGATATACTGACTGTCAATTGGTTAATGGCTTTTAGGCATAAAATCTGCAATAAGCAGGAACGGCCAAAACGCTTCAGACTTTTCTCAGTGTTTCAGCAAATGGTTTGTTGTTTTTGCAGAAACGCGTGTCTGTAGATGAAACATGAAATCCGGCAATTCTTCTGAAATGTAACCGAGCAAGATTCTGATAAAAATGATGATACCGAGCATTTCCAACAGTTCTTCAACCGTCAGTAAAAAATGAGTGGTTAACGTCCATCCGTTTTTCTCTATGTAGTATCCTCCGACGACTTCCATGCCAAGCGCACCAGACACATAAACAATACCGGCCAGAATGAATTGCAAGCGGACTTTTGCTGACAAATGCCACAAGAACCGAAGATAAGCCGTTGCAAAAAACACTACAAAAAGGCCAAAAGGAATCACCCAAGCCAAGCTAAAAATACCCGTGTTGCTTCCGGCAATCTTCTGCGTAATCCCAATGAGATTCTCGTGTAGCGACAACGCTTCGTCCGCAGACAAATACAGAAAAACAACAGACATACCGAGCCAATGTCCTTGATAATGCACTGGCTTGAATCCTTTTCTTTTGACATAGAATATCAAAAAAAGAAGAACGGCCGATGTCAACAGAAGCAACGTTGAAAAATAGGCAGGAATGGTGTTCTCTCCGTCTATGTCAAAGAGTTTCCATAGACGGAATCCAAAACCATGTTCAGGCCGTCCAGCTTCAAACAAGTAAACTTGTCGAAGAAAACTAAGGAACGACAAGCCGACTGCAACCCAAACCAAAGGCTGGATAAGGGTCGGGCTTTTGATTGTGATTCGAATTGTTTCATTCTGTAGCATTTTCCGAGGCTTTTATGGTTTGTTACGAAAACATTAACCCAATGTTGTCATTCGTTAATATATTTTTTGAAGCAAAGTAACTATGCCAAAAGCCTTTTTTTTATCAATTCACCCATAAACCCTACAACGCTTATGTACGTCATCACTGGAGCTACCGGCAATACCGGTAAAAGAATCGTCGAAAATCTGCTGAAAGCAGGTGAACCCGTGACCGCCGTAGGCCGAAGCGCGGAAAAACTGCAACCGCTGGCCGACCGAGGCGCGAAAACCGCCGTAGGCGACTTGAACGACGCGGCCTTCCTGACCGAAACGTTTCGCGGGGCCACGGCCGTGTACGCCATGATTCCGCCCAACGCCGCCGCGCCTGACTTCCGGGCGTACCAGAATGAAATCGGCCTGGCCATCATCGAGGCGGCGAAAAACAGCGGCGTGCAGTCGGTGGTCACGCTGTCGAGTTTCGGGGCGCATTCGCCGCAGACGGGTGTGGTGGCCGGGCTGTACGATTTTGAAACCAATTTCAAGAAAGTGGCCGAAGCCAACGTGCTGCACCTGCGGGCGGGCTTTTTCATGCAGAACTTCTTCGGCAACATCGGCCTGATCAAAGGCATGGGCATCAACGGCGGTTTTCCCATCAACGGCGACGTGAAAATGCCGATGGTTCACACCGACGACATTGCCGACGTAGCCACCGAGCATTTGCTCAAACGCGATTTTTCGGGACAAACCTACCTCTATCTTGCCAACGCCGACCTGACGATGGTAGAGGCCACGCAAATCCTTGGCAATGCCATCGAAAAGCCTGATTTGCAGTGGGTTACGTTTCCCTACGACCAAGCCAAAGGCGGCATGATGCAGATGGGCTTCAGCGAAAGCCTTGCCGATGCGTACATCCAGTTTGGCCGGGCCACCAACGAAGGCATCATGTACATCGGCTACGAGCGGCAGCCGGAACACAAAACCTCGACTTCGCTGGCAACTTTCGCCGAGAGGGAGTTTGCTGCCGCTTTTCAACACGCCGAAATGGCTCCGGCGCACTAACGGATTCCGTGTTCATTTTTCAAGCCGAAAACGCCCTTGGCATGGCGTTTTCGGCGTTTTTTTGCCAAAACGGCTTGAATCCGCCCGACAGCCGTGTGCGGTGGTTTTGGTCGTTAAAGCAAGTTCAGGGCTCATGCAACAAGTACAACTTTTTGAAATAGCCCCGAGCTAAAGCTCTGCCACAAGTTTCTCGAAATCGGCGAAGTTGTCGGCATCGGTTTTGTGGCTGTCGTGGCTGGTCATGCGCACGGCCACCAGCTTTTTGTCGGGTATCACCACGATGTAGTTGCCCAAGTAGCCGTTCGCCGCGTAGCCGATCACCTTGCCGTACCTGCGTTCCCGCAGCCGCAAACCGCTGCTACCCAAGGCTTGTTGTATCTCCATCATCCCGTTTTCCCCGAAAACCGCCTGCACCGCTTTTTGGAAAGCGTCCTCGTCCGGGTAAACGCCCATCAGTTTTCGGACCTTCGCGATAAAATCGGCCGACAGCCCTTGGTGCGTCAACTCGCTGATTTTCCGTTCGTCCACCACCGACTCGGTTTTGTCGTAGAGCAGCCACCACAGCAAGCCGCAGCCGCCGTACAACGGGTTGGGTTTCAGGCATTCGTCCATGTATTCGGTCGAAACCAACTGCTTTTCTTCCCAACGGCCCCGGTTCAGCACCAAGCGTCCGATTTTCAGGAAATCGCGGGCCGTGAGTTGACAGCCGAACATGGCGTAGGGCGTTCCGGCGCGGCCCAAGTCTTTGAAAATATCCGACTCGCGCATCCAGTACGAGTCGGTGATGCCCAGCGGAACAAACAGGTTCTCCCGCACGTACACATCCATCGGCTGGCTGCTGGCTTTTTCGATGATTCCCGCCAACAGGTTGACGGCCTTGTTGTTGTAAAAGAAAGCCTTGCCGGGCGGATGTTCCAGTTCGGCACAGAGGGCCAGTTGCACGATGTCGCGGCTGGGCATGATTTCGACAGTGGTGTTGGGCACGTTCTGCAAGCCCGACGTGTGGTTGAGCAGCATTCGGACGGTGACGCGCCGCTTCTGGCCCTGCCGCCATTCGGGGTAATAGCGGCAGACGGCACTGTCCAAGTGCAGCCGCCCGTCAGTGACAAGCTTGCCGACGGCCAAGCTCACAATCGATTTGGTGGCCGACATGGTTTCGGTCTTTTTGTCGGGCCTGCCGCCGAAAAAGTATTTTTCGGAAACAATTTTGCCGTCTTGCCACACAATCAACGCCTCCGAATGCGTTTTTTCGGCAGCACCCTCCAGTTGCGCCAGAGCCTTTTTGTCAACGGACTGGGCAAACGCGGCGACGGCCGCCAGCAAGCCAACCAAGACGCTTGTGCTTTTCATGTTTTCTGTGTTTTTTCTGAAGGGGATTGATTTTTCTGTATGAGCTTTTGAAGCGTGCCGAAAAAGAATTTGGTAAAAAACGCCCCTTTCTGCAACCCCAAGGCCGTTTCGGGCGGTTTTCCGCCGAACCGCTTCATTTCAACAGATGCTCTGAGCACCGGAAAAGTTTTGTCTGATGGAAATATGACAAGCAAATCTCAGACGGCCGAGGCTCATTCATTCGGTTGTGTTTTAAGCGTTTTTTGCCCAAAACGCTACTTTAGCAACCTGACGAATCTTTGGAACAACCAGCGTTGAACAGTCGGACAGACCAATACAACCACTCATTACGACTCCTCTGTGTCGGATAATAAATCAGTTTCCAACCAAACCCGCTGTGTGTCATGAGAACAGAATTGTATTCAAAGAAGTCGGCAGTTTTCCGGCTGTTTGCGTGCGTACTCCTTTTTTGTTTGTTCGCAACCGGTTGCCGCCGCAACGACGGCCCCGCGTCAATTGAAGTGGTGCAGACGTTTGATTTTTCAGACAGCTACCAAGGCTGGTCGGTTGATTTCGCCGACTACATGACGGGCCAAGACGAGATTTACGAATTCGCACAGGCGCACACGGCATTGCCCCGGCCGCTGGACACCACAAAAAAGGCGGTGATGGTATCAAGCCACAACCGCAGCGACGACATGTTCATGTTCCTGAAACGGAAGATAACCGGGTTGCGCCCCAACCAACGGTACGGTGTCCGGTTTGAGGTCACTTTCGCCTCTGATGCGCCCTCCAACTGGGCGGGCATCGGCGGGGCACCGGGCGAAGGCGTGACCATGAAAGTCGGGGCGGTGCCGCAAGAGCCGCAGAAGTCGCTGGACAACCTGAACCACTACCGGCTCGACATTGACAAAGGCAACCAAAGCCAAGGCGGCAAAGACGCGGTGGTGGTCGGCGACGTGGCCAACGGCCTTGACCAGCCGACCTACGCACTGCTGACCCGCACCAACGACCAACAACCCTTGGAGGCCACCACCGACGGAAACGGCAACCTGTGGGTGCTGGTAGGCACTGATTCGGGATTTGAGGGCAAAACCACGCTGTATTACAGCAACATCCGCGTGAGCCTGCGGGTTTTGTGAGGTCAAAAAGCCTCCGAACAAGTCAAATCGTCAAAATTTCTTAAAAAACGCCCGAAACGGCTTTCCGCCAAAAACGTGATTTGTATTAATATCCAAACCGTCCGAAGAAATTTAGGCTCTTTTCTGCCACTGATCACGTGGGATTCTATACAAAAAACTTGACCTTTTCATGGTACCGAAAAACAAAAACGGCCTGTAAACACTTGGTTTACAGGCCGTTTTGTTGTTTTATTTAGTGACCAAGGGGGGACTCGAACCCCCACGCCGGTGAAAGCACTACCCCCTCAAAGTAGCGTGTCTACCAATTCCACCACTTGGCCGACTTTGGTTTTAATGGCGCAAATATAGCGTTTTGGCCGATATTCGTAAAATCCGTTTTGGGAAATTTTCAAGGAATTCAGTCCAGCGGCAACGTCTGACCGCACTGCTGCTCCAGTTGTTGCAGTCGGGTGCGCATTTGGAGCAGTTGGTCGTCGGCGTGGCGTTTGGCGTTCAGCAGCGAGTCGTGGCGTACCAGTTGCGTCCAATAGGCCGACTGCACGCGTTGGTGCTCGCCCCGGTAGTGGAGCATCCCGGCCACAGCCGCCAGCAAGCCGCCCAGCAGCATTGCCAATGCCAAGAACCGACGTTGCCGCCGCCAGTCAGCGGGGGGACGGTGGTTGCGTGTATAATCGAGGGTGAACTGTGCCATGCTGGAAACAAGTTTTCACACAAAGATGCAACACAGTCATTAGAGCGGAATTAAGGACGGATTAGAAACAGATTAGAGTTTCGCAGGCTTCGTTTATGGTTTAATATCGTTTTGCGCAAAAGTTGCCTAAAACGAAAAACGTTGAACGTTAAACGAAGCTATTTCCGTCTTTTCCGTCGCCATTGGCGGATGTCGTCGGTGATGCGGTCAAGGAAAAAATAGCCGCCTATGCTCCAGAAAAAGCCGTCGTAGTTGCCGTTGAGTTCGTGGCCGAGGACGGTTTTGCGATAGCCGCCCATGGCGTTCAGCCCGACCCAGCGGAACGCCCGCACCCCGAACAGCGGCGGCAGTTTGTAGCTCAGCGACAGCCCTGTGCCAATCGGCACGAAAGGCCGCCGGGCTTGCAAAGAAGTGCCGCTGCCTGCCGTCAAGTCACGGGTATCAATGGAAGCCATGCCGAAACCGGCCTCGGTGATAATGCTGCCCTCCCAGTGCTCCTTGCGAAAAAGAAACGGCTCGAAGAATACCGTTCCGAAGAAAAGCCGTTGTTCGCGAGTCAAATCGGGCGTTTCCGACGAGAGGATTTGCGTCTGGTAACGCGTGAAATAACCGCCCACGCCTATTTTCGCTTTTTCGTTCACCAATACTCCCAGACGATAGCCCCAGATGTTGACCGGCTGCCCGCCGATGAACGAAAATCGCTGGTCGAAGTCGGCGGCGGGCTTGATGCTCCGCTTGCGAACCACCGCCAGCGAGTCGCCGAACGCGTAGCAACTGCACGCGGCCAGCCACAGCAGCAGGGCATTTGTCCACAACGAGCGGGCAATTCGGGCGATTGTCATTCTCTTGTAGTAGTGCGTTTTCCCCATACAACCTCCGTCAGGCCTGAAAGTTTGGTTCCGAGTCACAAATTTTGAATCGGCGTTTTGGACAAAATCACCCAAAACGAGATTGCCAAGGCGGCGTTCGCCGCCATGCGTTTTGGGCAAAAATCGCCCAAAACGCCCCACATCCGGCATTCTGCGTTCAGGTCTCTGGATTCTGAATTCAGAATTGTTTTTCCGTCGGTAGTTTCAAGACAAAACTTGTGCCTGCTTGCTCGTCGGATTCGACGGTGATGCTGCCCCGGTGGATGCGCACGATGCGTTCGGTCAGCGAGAGGCCGATGCCGTGGCCCGGCACCGCGCGGGCGTTGCTGCCCCTGCGAAACGGCTCGAAAATCTTGGCCAAGTCGGCGGGCGGGATGGCCAAGCCCCGGTTGTGGAACCGCAGCCAAACGAATCCCTTCCGTGCCGACGCTTGTACCGACACTTGGTTGTCGGGCGAGAACTTGCAGCCGTTTTCCATCAGGTTGAACAACGCCACGCGCAGCAGCGATTCGTTGGCGGGCACCACAAACCGACTGGCATCCGGGTCGCGGCCAGCGTTGTCGGAGCCTTCTTCCAAGTCGAGGCGAACGGCCGCGTTCGGACGCGTCTTCAGCACTTCCTTCCGCACTTGCCAGAGCAGTTCGTCAACGGCCACGGGCATGAGGCCGGTAATGGCTTCGTCGAGGCTCATGCCCGCCAACGTGAGCAGGCCGTTGGTGAGCCGGTTCAGTTCCCGCACATCATCCAGCACCGACTGCATGGTTTGGCGCAGTTGCGGCGGGATTTCGTCGGCCAGCAGCGACACTTCGAGTTGCCCCGTAATGGCCGTGAGCGGCGTGCGCAACTCGTGCGAGGCGTTGGAGACAAAGGCCCGCTGTACGCGGAAGGCTTCTTCGAGCCGGTCGAGCATGTCGTTGAAACGCTGCGCCAGTTGGGCGATTTCGTCGCGGCCGTCGCCGGTTTCGAGGCGCAGGTTCAGGCGGCTGGCGGTGATTTCGTCCATGCGGGCCACGATGCGCTGCATCGGTTGCAACATGCGGCCCGCGTACAGCCAACCCACCGCCAGCACGCACAGCGTAGCCACCAGCCAGCCCACCGACAACACGAACGCCAGGTTCTGCTGCTTGCTGAACCCGTATTTGTCAACCGCCGAGGCGAACACGACCAACTGCTGTCGCCCCGACACCCGCACGCCCACTACCTCGCGGCGGCCTTCGCGCAGGCGTACTTTGCCTTCCAGTCGCACGCGCAACAGTGTTTCGGGGGTTACCGTGAGGTAGTCTTCGCCGCTTTCGTAAACCAGTTTATTGTTCTGGTCGTAAATGATGATTTCCTCTTGGTTCAGCACCGTCATCTGGTTCTTGTCGAGCAGTTTGAACAGTTCGGGCGAGACGGCCGAACGTCCGAAAAGCAGCTCGGCGGAGGTGTACGCCTCTTGTTCGAGCCGTTGGTAAAACTCTTCGCGGCGGTAGCGTTCGGCGAGCAGGAAAATGGCAAGGCAGAAAAGCAACAGCAGCACCATGACCACTGCCGTAAACAGAATCGTAAGCCGCGTGCGAATGCTCATTCTTTCGTTTACCGTTTACCGTTTACCTTTTACCGTTTACCGTTTACCGTTTACCGTTTACCGTTTACCGTTTACCGTTTACCGTTTTGGGCGATTTTCGCCCAAAACGGTACTGACCACTTACGAC
>JALOMD010000075.1 GCA_025455595.1 Cytophagales bacterium
GAATAATTTGCAGCAGACTCAGCCCTCCCGAAAATCCCGAATACAGCGGAAGCCCATCTCTCAAGATTTGCGTGTATTTTCCGTCAAGCCCTTGAATTCTGATGCTTGAATTGTAAGAAGTAGCCGAAGTTTGCTGAGTTTGGATACCAGTGCTTTCACTGAGCAGTAGCCTGATTTCACCGGGTTTCATGTTGGCTTTTTCTTCCAGTTCCTCACCCGAAATGGCTTCAACCCGGGTAGGAATGTCCGCTATTGTCCGACTCGAACGAGTGGACGTAACTACCACCTCTTCTATCTCATTACTCTCTGAAAATAACAAAATTTCCAGCGGTTCGGTTTGTGTCATCGGAAAGCCGAGAGTATCAAATCTTGTTCGGTAACCGACAAAACGAAACTCAACGACTTGCTGTCCGTTTGGAATATCTTTGAGTTTAACGAGCCCTTTTGGGTCGGTACTTGCGCCGTTTGTAGAGCCTTGCAGCTTGGCGGTTGCCCCAATGAGCGGTTCTTTGGTTTCGGCATCCACAATGTAGGCACTGAAAACATTCTGTCCCCATGCCACATACGAACACACCCATGCCATTAAAGGCAAAATCAGTTTTTGCATTTTGATTGTCTATTAAGTTAATGAATGGAAAAAATAGCGCGAACACCGCAAGGGGATTGCGGTAAAGCCCTCATACTCATTAACTTATTTTTGGCGGTTGCCAAATCTTAGAGAAGAAACTACTTGCAAAATGGGCTTTGTAAGAAGGGATCGGCGGAGAGTTCAATGAACATTCCCTTGTCGCCCTGAAACTAAAAGTCGGATTTAAAAACGCAAAGGCAACGCAGCAGCCGCAAGTGGCAAAAGGCGGGCAGTGTTCACAGGCGTTCTGCTCATTCTGCGAATGCTGGTTTGATTGCTCCGTTGTTGCTTTGCTATCGCAATCATTGTCCACGCAGCATGGCATTGCCGAGAGTACAAGTATGTAAGCTGCCAGTATGTAGCAAAGCATTTTCATTGTGGCAAATGTAGCCATTACAATTGAATACCCCAAGCGCAAAACCGTTGGATGTTTCCGAAAAGAACTGCCGTTTAGTTTTAATTATTAGACGGGCTTTCAGAAGATACTATTACAAAACCGTATTCGTCCGCGAGGTGTGACAAATGTTTAATGACGGATAAAAACCAGGCGTTTTGAGCAAAAATCGCCCAAAACGCCTGTGGGCGGCATATCATCGTTCATTTGGCTTCGTCGGCCAGTTCAATCAAGGCGGCGAGTTCTTCAATCAGCGGTTCGGCTTCGGTGTGCGCACCCTCGTTCTTAAAGCGTACCACGCCGTTTTTGTCAATCACAAACTGCGTGGGATACGCATTCACTTGGTAAGCCTCGCTCACTTTGTTGTTGCTGTCCAATAGCACGGTAAACGTGTATTTGTGCTTGTCCATCAGTTTTTTCACCTTTTGTTTTTGTGTCTTCGGGTCTTCGCGGGTGGAAATGAAGAGGAACTGCACGTCGCTGCGGTTTTTGAAGTGATTGACGGCCTGCTGCATGGCCGGAAACGACTCTACACAAGGCCCGCACCAAGTGGCCCAAAAATCAACAATTACTGTTTTTCCTCTGAAATCGGACAGAGAAACCGGCTTGCCTTCCAAATTGACCAATGAAAACGCGGGGGCCGGTTTGTCAAGCATTTGCTTGCGCAATGCGACGTATTCTGTCTCTCGGTGTTTTTTCTCCAAATCGGCTTCGTAAACCGAAAGACTATCGGGGCGGCCTTTCTCACGGGCGTAAAGTGCCGCCAGTTGCCGACGCATGGCTTTGGTGGATTTGCCCGCTTTTAGAAAACTTTCCAGTTCGGTGCGTAACAGGGCGTTCCCACCTGTTGCGGGATTTTCAATTTCGGCGTTTTTTTCCAAAATCTGCGCGTACACCTCGTTCATTTCAATATAATTACGGTTCAACGCCATTGATTCTTTCATCCACGGCGAAGCCTCGGCGTATTTCCCCTGTTTGTACAACACCCAAGCGTAGGTGCCCGCAGAGAAAGCATAAGTAAGCCTGCGTTCTTCCGCCCATTCCCGATCCGGCATGGATGGCGATTTTCTGTCGCGGGGGTTAGTCACATTCGCCTTGTCGTACTCGGCGGCTTGGCGGGCCAGTTCGGCGGCGAGTTCCAAGTTGCGGCCCTGTTTGGTAAGCTCCAAAGCTATTTCCTGATAGGCACTCGAAAGGGTATTGTTGAAAGGCCGCTTGGCTGCTATTCGTTTGAAATCGGCCCAGCGGCCGGCTTTGTACAAGCCCATCAGCAGGTCGTAGTACCGCCAGTCAATGCCCTCGTAATTAGGAAAATCCGCTTGAAAACGTTTCAACAGGGTTTCTTTCTTTGTCAAATCGGATTCAGCATAGACGGCCTCCAATCTTGTTTGTTCAGCCTGTTCACCTTTTGGATATTTTTTCAGAGCCAAGTTCTTGTAGTAGCGGCTTTTGGGTTCGTCGAGAAGCACTTCGAACGTACTGCTCAACGCAAGAAGGTCTTTTTCCGGCAAGTTTGTTCCGCTGTTCGCCGCCAGTTGGTTGGCCTCCCGCCTGAGCTTGGCAACGTCTTGGCCGGACAGCTTGGCGATGGCGCAGTAGGAGGCGAAAAATTTCAGCTTGTTTTTGGGATAAGCCGTAAACTCTCTCGCCAAAAAACGCAGTAAGGAATCGCGCCGACTGTGCAGGGCGTTTTCGGGGGCTTGCAAGCCCAGCGACTCGCCCCAACTGTGCAAGCCCGCTGCCAAGCTGCCATAAGCACCCGCAACGGGCTTGCCGCCTTTGTCGTGCAGCGGCGTGTAACGCACTTCTGCTGGGTGTTCCGCTGGCCGTGCGTACTGTTCCCGATAAGGCACCTTGGCCTCAAAGAAGCGTATTGCAAAACTCTGTGTGTTGGCTTGCGTGACCACCCGCCCCATCCACCCGGATGCGTCTTTTCGCAACGCCACCTCTTGGGCCACGGGTTCTTCTGTGTCAGTGAACAAAAAGGCAACGGCTTCCAACTCGGCCAACGAGTCCAAAGGCGGGCTTGGCCGGAAGGTGACGGCAACCGTGTCGCCGGGCCGGGGTTTGGCCGGGGTTGCTGTAAAATCAGCGTTTCGGGTGCAGGCTGTAGTTGTGGCAATGCTGACCGCGAGGAACATCAGGCTGGTTTTCATGGGCCGGTTTGTTGTGGTTTTTGTCGGTCGCCAAACAGTACACACCACGAAGACAAAAGTTCAAAGCCGTTTTGGGCAAAAAATGCTCAAAACGGCCATGATAAAAGCTCGGTGCGGAAAGATAGTCGTGGCAACCTGTCCCGACTTGTCGGGATGACTCACACAACGCCCACGATTTATTCTATCTCAGTCATGCCACGACATGCGGCCGTTTTAAGCGAAATTTGCTCAAAACGGCAGGCTATAATCATCTATAAACCTCTGTATGAAATAAAAAAACCACAAGGCCAAGCAACGTTAAACGGTGAACGTTAGAAGTTGTTTAAAATTCGGTTTTGACGGACGTTTTGAGCGTTTTTCGCCTAAAACGCCCGTCTATTGTCTTTCGCAAGCCTGTGATTCCGGTCATCCCGCCCTGCGGGAAGACCGGCGCACAAAAGCGTTTTGGGCAAAATTTGCCCAAAACGCTTAGGCCAAATAAAATTTTAAACAACCTCTTAAACGTTCAAAGCATCCGCTCCAGACACCCCAGCCATTTCACATACGCTTGTTCATACGCGTCGCGCAAGGCCGCGTTCGGTTCGATGACGCGCGTGGTGGTCAGGCTTCGGAAGGCTTCGGACGTGTCTTTGTACAGCCCCGCCCCCACCCCGGCGGCGCGGGCGGCCCCTTGTGCGCCGTCGGTGTTGTACAGTTCCACTGTGGCCCCAGTAATCGTTGCAAACGCCTCGCCGAACAGCGGACTGAGGAACATGTTGGCATCGCCCGCCCGCACGGTCTTGGGCTGTACGCCGAGGGTTTTCATCACGTCCACGCCGTAATTCAGCGCAAACACAATCCCCTCCTGCGCCGACCGCAGCAAATGCGCCTGCGTGTGGTTGTTGAAGTTCAGGTTCAGCACCGAGGCCCCGGGTTGGCGGTTTTCCAGCACCCGTTCGGCCCCGTTGCCGAAGGGCAGCGTCACCAGCCCGTCGCTGCCCACGGGTGCGCTGGCCGCCAGTTGGTTCATCTGCTCGTAGCCAAGTCCGCTTGCCGTGTTTTTGCGCAGCCAACTGTTCAGGATGCCCGTGCCGTTCACGCAGAGCAGCGTGCCGTAACGCGGCGCGGCCGGAGCGTGGTTCACGTGCAAAAACGAATTGACCCGCGAGGCCGGGTCGTAGTCGCGGCGGTCGGTGATGCCATAGACCACGCCCGACGTACCGGCCGTGGCCGCGATTTCGCCCGGCTGTAACACGTTGAGCGAGAAAGCGTTGTTGGGCTGGTCGCCCGCCCGGTAGGCAACCGGGGTTGCGGCCGTGAGGCCCAACGCTGCGGCAACGGTTGCCGAAACACCGCCTTGCGGTGCGAATGTCGGCACAACGGCGGGCAGCAGTTCGGGCGAAATGCCGTACGTGTCAAGCACCAAGCGGGCGGGCTGTTCTTCTTGAAAATCCCACAGAATCCCCTCCGACAGGCCGGATGCCGTGGTACAGACTTCACCCGTCAGACAGAAGGCCAAATAATCGCCGGGCAGCATGAACTTGTCAATTTTCGCGTACAGTTCCGGTTCGTTTTGCTGCACCCAACACAGCTTGGAAGCGGTGAAATTGCCCGGCGAGTTGAGCAGGTGAGATAAGGCTTTTTCCTTGCCGATTCGCGCAAAAGCCGCCTCGCCGATGCCCACGGCCCGGCTGTCGCACCAGATGATGGACGGCCGCAGCACTTGCCGGTTCTTGTCCAGCACCACCAGCCCGTGCATTTGGTACGAGATACCGATGGCCTTCACATCCTTCAGGTTGATTTTCTGGCCAAGTTGGCGGGTGGCGGCCTTGGCGTTTTCCCACCACATGGCAGGTTCTTGCTCGGCCCAGCCGGGCTGGTGGGCAATCATGGGCATTTCGGCGGACGGTGCCGAGGCGGCGGCCACCAGTTTGCCAGTCTCGGCCTCAATGACCGACGCTTTCACAAAAGAACTTCCGATGTCGTAGCCTAATAGATACATGCGTTGGAAAGGATGGGTTAGAATTGACGTTTTTTTGCCAAAACGCGCATAAATCTATTTTGAAAAAAGCGAACGGCAAACAAGTGCGAGGCTTCTGTATCGTTGGCCGACCAAAATTATCAAAAGCCGTAACGTCAACGAAACTGACCAGAAACAATGCATGTCTGAAAGTTAAACAGCATTTTATAGAGCCAATCATCGCGTTTTGGGCAAAAATTGCCCAAAACGCGATGATTGGCTCCGGCTCGGAAATGCCCCGTAACGGTGAAGTCAGTGTCATCCGACGACCCCAAGCCGACATAAAACTTCTGACACACCTTGAGCCACGCAGACTAAGCACCGCAAAACATACGTCTGTATCTTATACGTCCATACGGGTTACCACCCTTTTGACTCCTGCACTATTTTCATGTCGTATTCCGATAACACCCCGTCTGTTAAATCGTCTGACAATGAAAATCCATTTCCTGCGTCGCAACGGCCTTGTCGCCTCGGCCATACTGGTAGCCTTCCTGATCACGGTTTCGTCCGTCATGCTGTTCTACAACCGGCGAGTGATGGAGAATACTGTGCAAACCAAAGCCTCGTCCGAAAAGATTTTGCTGCGTTCTTCGGAAATCGAAAGTCATGGGCTCCAAGAATACGATAAAAACTTACGCGGCTTCGCCCTAAGTCCCACCGAATCCTTTACGGGTCACATGAAGGTCAACGTAGAAGCTTGCTACAAGTCGGCTGACACACTGGCAAAACTGTTGAGAGAACAAAAAGCGGCCATGCCATTGCTGCAACACCAACTGGATTCGTTGCTGCAAGAGTTGCCAGACGTAACCGCCACCTTGAAAGATTACCATGCTTTTGGACAATACATGGCTGATTTGGTGAAAAAAGACAGCATGGACGCCTTCAAAAAGGCGTTGGCCGAAGACAGAGGTGCCGCCGTCTGGGGGATTTGGTTTGAGCTACACGAAAAAATCGGGGCCTTGGAAAAAACCATCAGCCAGAAAGCCCAAGCCGAATACGACATGGCCGTCAGCCGCAATGCTTGGATACAAGTGCTGCTTGCATTGCTGGGGCTGCCCACGCTGTACTGGATGGTAAAAACTGTGAAAACACAAGAGAAAAACAGAGGAAATCTTTTGCAAAATCTCGAGCAGAGCAATCGGCAATATCTGTTTCATCCGGGCGAACAGACACAGGGCGACATCATTGAGGCATCCATTGGCAACTTACAAAAGGCGGCCGTGTTCATCAAGAAAATCAGCCAGAACGAGGAGGCCCAGTGGGACGGATTAACCGAACAGAACAAGCCGCTGAACCAAGACAACTTGGTAGGCGAACTGCTCGGCATGCAACGGCGCATGAAACAGGTGCGCGAGGAAGACCGAAAGCGCAACTGGACCAACGAAGGGCTCAACCATTTGGGCGAGATATTGCGCAGGGAGAACGACACGAACAAACTGGCCGAACGGGTGTTGGCCGAACTGGTCAAGTACCTCGGTGCCAACCAAGGTGCCTTGTTTGTGGTCGACGACACGGATGCCAACCGCGCCTGTCTGGAACTGAAAGCCGCCTACGCCTACAACCGCAAGAAATACCTGAACAAACAGATTGCGCCCGGACAAGGGCTGGCCGGACAGGCCTGGCAGGAAAACGAGACCATCTACCTGCGCGAGATTCCGCAAGACTACGTGCGCATCACGTCCGGCCTCGGCGATGCTACGCCAAACAACCTGCTGATTGTGCCGCTGAAACACGACGCGAACACGCAAGGCGTGGTTGAGATTGCCTCGTTCAAATTGTTCGAGCCTTACGAGATTGCATTCGTGGAAAAGATTGCCGAAAGCATCGCCGTTTCCTTCGCCTCGGCCAAAATAGCCGAACGAACCAGCCGCTTGTTGGCAGAGAGCCAACAGATGGCAGAGATGATGCGTGCGCAGGAAGAGGAGATGCGCCAGAACATGGAGGAGATGGTCGCCACCCAAGAAGAAATGGCCCGCAAGGAGCAGGAATACTTGCAGCGGATTGCCGAACTGGAGGCACGACAATTCGCCAATGCCTGAAGAACCGTTCAAGCCGACAGGCGTTTCAAGCGATTTTTGCCCGGAACGCAACAAGTAGTGGTTCATAACGCCAACGGCCTTGCGTCAATAAATGCAAGGCCGTTGGCGTTTTACAAAAAACACGTATTACATTCGCCGCAACTTTTCTGGCTCGACACTTGAAACTCTTCAAAAACCCGGTAGTGGAGTGGTCGCTGTGGCTGGGCATTCCGGCTGTTCTCTATTTCACCGGCCTTCACACGGAAGTGATTGGCGGTGCGCAGCGGCTGCTGTTGTCCACCGGACTGATTCAAGCCGACACAGAAACAAAACCGGAACAGGACACCGATGCCAACTACAATGTTTCGTTGAGAACACTGGACGGAAAAACCTTGTCGCTGCGCACACTGAAGGGAAAAGTCATTTTCATGAACATCTGGGCCACGTGGTGTCCGCCCTGTGTGGCCGAAATGCCCGGCATTCAGAAACTGTACGAAAAAACACAGTCGGAAAACATTGCGTTTGTGATGATTTCCGTGGACAAAGACATAGACAAGGTGCGCAGGTTTGTCAAGCGTAAAGGCTACACGTTTCCCGTCTATCAACTCGCCGACGGCTCTATTCCGGCACTGTATGCGTCAGAAGCCATCCCGACCACGTTTGTCATCAGTGCCAACGGAAAATTGGCCATGCGGCACGAAGGCATGGCCGATTACAATTCTGATAATTTCAGAGATTTCCTGGAAAAACTGACCAAGCAATGAATAGCGTTTTGGGCATTTTTTGGTTCTTTATGAATTTACTTGGTGCAGGTAGCACATGCTTTAGCCTGTGCGCCACGCCGTAGCGTGGCAAGAAGCGTTTTAGGCAAAAATCCCTCAAAACGCCGCACGTAGCATATACACCAAGTAAATTCATAAAGAACCCATTTTTTGCCCAAAACGGCTTGCCTTAATTTTCGTAGAAGGGTATTGCTCCTCACAAATGCGGCATTCGCGTTTGTCCAAACACCTATCACCCCGGCCTTCGGCTACCCCTGATTTAAAAGAAGGGGAGTTTTTCGCTCCCCCTTCGGGAGTTGGGAGGCTACTCCAACCGGAACTCGTGCAGCGAGAACGAGTAGAAACTGCCCGCCGGATTGCCGTACATGTTCTTGTCGTGCCAGTTGGCCGAGTAACTTAACCACATCGTTTTGCCGTCGGCACTGATGAATTTGGACGGGATGTTGACGAAATACGCCACCGGCCCGAAACGGTCCAGGTACTGTACCAGTTTCCAGTTGACGGTCATGCTGTCCGATTCGAGAATCATCGTGTCGTAGCGCAGGTTGGTGATGCGGCCTTTGGGGTCGCGTTCCACGGCGATGCCACGCGTGACGCACATCAGGTATTTTTTCAGCGCGGGATTGTACGTCATCGTCACGCAGCCCAAGTGTTCGTCCCATTTCAGGACGGGCTTGATTTGTTTGAAATCCTTTGTCCAAA
>JALOMD010000076.1 GCA_025455595.1 Cytophagales bacterium
CAAGGGGAGGGGAGTTTTTCTCCTCCCCCTTGGGGGGAGGTTGGGAGGGGGCTTGTTGGGGACTGCTCTCCCGATAGTCGGTGTAGTTGCCGGGGAAGTCACGGATGCGGCCCTCGCCCTCGAACACGAACAGATGCTCCACTAACCGATCCATGAAATACCGGTCGTGGCTCACGATGAGCAGGCAGCCGCCGAAGTTTTCGAGAAAATCCTCCAAAACGTTCATCGTCGTCAGGTCGAGGTCGTTGGTCGGCTCGTCAAGGATGAGGAAGTTCGGGTTTTTGATCAGCACGCGCAGCAGTTGCAGGCGGCGTTTTTCGCCGCCGCTCAGTTTTTCCACCAAGTCCCACTGCTTGGCGGGCGGAAACAGGAACAGGTTCAAAAACTGCGAGGCCGTCAGGGTTTGGCCGTTGGCCAGCGTCACCACCTCGGCTATTTCCTGCACCAGTTCAATCACCCGCTGGTTGGGTTTGTAAATCAACTCCTGCTGCGTGTAATAGCCAAACTGCGTGGTGTCGCCCCGGTCAACGGTGCCGCTGTCGGGCATGAGTTGGCCGGTGAGCAGGTTCAGGAACGTGGTTTTGCCCACGCCGTTTTTGCCCACGATGCCGATGCGGTCTTGTTTCTTGAACACGTAGGTGAAGTCGCGCACCAGCGGCCTGTCGCCGAACGACTTGCTCACGTCGTGCAGTTCCACGATTTTGTTGCCGAGGCGGGTGGTCTTGACGCTGAGTTCGAGTTGGGCGTTGTTTTTGGTCTGCGAGGCTTTTTCTTTCAATTCATAGAACGCGTCAATGCGGTATTTCGCTTTCGTACCGCGTGCCTTGGGTTGGCGGCGCATCCATTCCAGTTCCTTGCGCAGCAGGTTGCGGGCTTTTTCGGTTTCGGCGGCCTGCATGGCTTCGCGTTCGGCCTTTTTTTCCAAAAAGTACGCGTAGTTGCCTTGGTAGCGGTACAGTTGCCCGTTGTCAATTTCCACAATCACGTTGCTGACGGCATCCAAAAAATACCGGTCGTGGCTGACCAGCAGCAGCGTGACGGCCTGCGCCGACAGGTGATGCTCCAGCCATTCGATGGCCTCCAAGTCGAGGTGGTTGGTCGGCTCGTCGAGAATGAGCAAATCGGGCCGTTCGATGAGGACACGGGCCATGGCCACGCGTTTTTGCTGTCCGCCCGACATACTGCCCACTTTCTGGTCGAGGTCATGGATGCCCAGCGTGCCGAGGATTTGCCGCACCTGCGTCTCGAACTCCCACGCCTCGGCGGCATCCATGCGCGTGATGGCCTCGGCCAGCAGGTCGGGTTGGTCGGCGTGGGCAAGGGCGTGTTCGTAGGCCTTGATGGCCGCCAACGCCGGATGCTGGGTGGCAAAGAGCGTATCCAGAACGGAGCTTTCCGGCTCAAAGTCGGGCTGTTGCGACAGGAAGCCGATGGTAATTTCGCGACGGGTGCTCACTTTGCCTTCGTCGGGCGGCATGGTACCGGCCAAGATGCGCAGCAGTGTGCTTTTGCCAATGCCGTTCGGCCCCACCAGGGCCACTTTGTCGCCTTTGCTCACCCCGAACGATATGTTGCGAAACAGCCACCGGTCGCTGAAGGCTTTGCCGATGCTCTCGGCGGAAACATAGTTCATGAATTGTATGGTTGGAGAGTTGAAAGGTTGGAAGGTTGCAGGTTGGCGTTCCCGCCTGCTGCGGAATTTTCAATACCGCTTTCTGCGGCATCTTCGATTTGGGCAAAAATCGCTTAAAACGCTTTCTGTGTTTTTGTGCGAATTTCATTCACTGACTGGATTTACGCACGGATTCAGAAGGCGTTGTAGAAAAGCTTTTTTCAGAAAGCCGTCCCGACGAGTCGGGATTTCCTAAAACGCCGCGTAACATCAGTTGTATTGTTTTGCTAAAGGCTAACTACTAATGGCCAAGCACTTACGATAATCAATTTATTTCGGAGAATTTCCACCTATTTCAGACATTGTCGAGAATACCAAGAAACCAGTAGGAAAAAACCGCAATCCGATAGTATTGACACCTTAATCACCGCCTTGCTACCTTTGTAAAATCAATGATTTTGGAGTTGGTCAGCCAAGTATGTTGTCGAAACTGTGTAAAAACAGACATTGACAATCAAATGAGTACAAGTCAATGACACACTTTTGACGAATTGGTCACTGGCCGCTGCCCACTTTCCGGCACAAATAGATGATTTCCCCCTTGGGCAACGCGTAACGGTCGGCTTCGGCGGCGGGAAGTTCCATTACGAAACGATCCTCGGTGACCGAGAAACCGGCCTGTTCGAGCCGCCGGGCGTAGTCGCGGCCGTAGAGCCGCTGGTGGTCGTCTTGCCAGTAGTATTTCTCGCGGTCGGCGGGCGAGGTGATGGCCGGGTCTTGCAGGGTGGTGGCGCGGGTCACGTCCTGCGGACTTTGGATGATGGCCCAGCCGCCGGGCCGCAGCACGCGGTGCAGTTCGCGCATGGCTTGGATGTCGTCGTCCACGTGTTCCATCACGTGGTTGCAGAAAGCCACGTCAAACGTACCGGCCTCGAACGGGATGCGGTGGATGTCCATCTTCACCTTCGCCAGCGGCGATTCGATGTCGGCCGTCACGTAGTCCAAGTTCGGCAGTTTCTCGAACCGCCCGATGAAACAATGCTCCGGAGCCACGTGCAGCAGTTTGTGCGGGGCCGTGAAAAAATCGGTGCGGCGTTGCAGGTACAGCCACATGAGCCGGTGCCGTTCGAGGGCCAAACAGTTGGGACACAAGGCGTTTTCGCGCGGATTGGTGCGACCGTAGGGCAGAAACTTGCGGAAACGGCTGCCGCAAACGGGACATTCGACGAGGTTTCCCCGGTAAAACAACGCCACCACGCGCATGGCCACGTGGCTCACCCGTTGCAAGTATTTGCGGGGTATGTACCGGATGACAAAACTGATGATTTGCTTCACAAAACAGGTAAGGAATTGTCGAAAAAAGAAATTATTCGCAAAGATAGTGTTTATCTGTGTTTACCTTTGCCCCGCCAGCCCCATTAAAACGATGTAAGGAAAAATGCTTTTTGCTACAACTATGCTTTTTCCAGTTTTATTCACCAACCCATTTAAAACATCATGAAAAAACTGTTTCTCAGTTTCCTCACCGTTGCCGTAGTTACGCTCACCAGCCAGTCTGTTCAAGCCCAGTACGAAAAAGGCGACCTGCTCATCAACCCGGGTGTCTCGTTGCTTGGTTATGGGTATGGTTTTGGGTTTTACGGCTCTTATACTGGTTTGCCCGGCTTGACGGCAAACGTGGAATATAATGTCACTGACAACATTGCGGTAGGGCCTTATGCAGGGTTCTTGTCTCGTTCATACCGTTACGACATTGGCGGCACCCGTTACACCGACCGTTGGACCAACATAGCATTCGGCGTAAGGGGCGTTTTCCACGCCAGCGAAGTTATCAATGACGCGTTGGGAGCCAACATCAACTCCGAAAAGCTCGACATCTACGGTGGCCTGTCGTTAGGTTACGAAACATGGAGATGGAGTTATGACGACTCCTTTTCCGGCGGCCTCGGCCGCAACGACTACGGCACCGGCCGCATCGTATTAGGCGGTGTATTGGGTGGCCGTTATATGTTCAGCCAAAACTTCGGGGCATACGCCGAACTGGGTCGCGGTGCCCTCGGTGCCCTCACACTCGGCGTGACGCTAAAACTCTGAGTTATCCTGCGCACTCTCAACAAAAACCCCCGCAAACGCCGAAAAGCGTTTGCGGGGGTTTTTGCTTGTCAGAGCGGTTGGTCGTGTTTTCCGCCGTTGCCGTTTTGGGCAAAAAACGGCCAAGACGCTTGCTCGTATTCTCTCTGTTTCCGTTTGCCAATCAGGCCAATACCTTCTCAGTCCTTGCTTTCTCGCCGTTCGCTTTCCCCTGCCCGATTTTTTCTTCCAAACGAATTTCCTCCACCAACTCCCGCGAGCCGATGTACAGGGGCGTTCGTTGGTGCAAGGCTTGCGGCGCAATGTCCAAGATGCGGCGGTGGCCGTCGGTGGCAAGGCCGCCGGCCTGCTCTACCACAAACGCCAACGGGTAGCATTCGTAGAGCAGCCGCAGTTTGCCGTTGATATCCTTGCGCGTGGGCGGATACAGGTAAATGCCGCCTTTGACGAGGTTGCGGTGGAAGTCGCCCACCAGCGAGCCGATGTACCGGGCCGTCATGCGGCGCACCCGGTAGCTTTCCACCAGTTCCCGCACGTCCGGCTCGAAATCGTGGAAATAGCCTTCGTTTACCGAGTAAACCGTGCCAGTCTGCGGGATTCGCATGTTGGGATGCGAGAGAAAAAACTCGCCCAGCGAATGCTCGTAGGTGAAGCCGTTCACCCCGTGGCCCGTGGTGTAAACCAGCATGGTGGACGAGCCGTACAGCACGTATCCGGCGGCCACTTGCCGGGTACCCGGCTGCATCACGTCTTCCAGACCGGGCGGCGTGCCTACGGGCGTGACACGGCGGTAAATGGAAAAAATGGTGCCGATGGACACGTTTGCGTCAATGTTCGAGGAGCCGTCGAGCGGATCCATGGCCACCACGTAGCGGCCGTGGTGATTGCCGGTGTCAATCATTTCGTCGTCCTCCTCCGAGATGACGGCGCACACTTCGCCGCCGTTTTTCAGGGCGCGGACGAAGCGTATGTTGGCCACTACGTCGAGCTTTTGCTGGCATTCGCCTTGCACGTTCTGGGTGCCCAGCGAAGTGGTGAGGTCAATGAGGCCCGCCCGGTTGATTTCGCGGTTGATGATTTTGCCCGCCAGTGCAATGTCGCGCAGCAGTTGCGAGAGTTCGCCGGTGGCAAACGGAAAGTCAACCTGTTTTTGCTTGATGAAGCGGTCAAGCGTGGTGCCGACGGGAAGTGCGAGGTTTTCGTTCATTTTCAAAAAGTCTTAGTCGTCAGTCATATGTGGCAAGTGGTAAGTCGTAAGCTGTGTTCCCCCGGCTGAAGCCGGGGGCAAGAAGCGGAAAGTCCCCTTTGGGGACTGCTTTTGAGTCCCAATGGGACTTGCCACATTTTGCCCCCGACAGGTCGGGGCAGGCTCCCGGCTTCAGCCGGGGGACGGCGGCGTTTTAAGCGTTTTTTGCTCAAAACGCTTCCCGAAACCGAATTCTAAGCACCGTCTAAAGCACCATTTTTCACTTACCACTTGCCACTTGCCACTTACCTCTCTCCCACCGGCCCGCCTTGCGTGATTTCCTCACCGGCGAACGAAGCGTACTTCTGGAAGTTCTGCTCAAATTTCCACGCCAAGATGCGGGCTTGGGCATCGTAGGCGCGGGCATCGGCCCAGCGGCTGGCCGGATTCAGGATTTCGGTAGGTACGCCGGGACATTCGGCGGGCATGGCCAAGTTGAAAACCGGGTGTTGCAGGTATTCCACCCGGTCAAGGTCGCCGTTGAGGGCCGCCCGGATCAAGGCGCGGGTATGGTCTAAGCGGATGCGGCTGCCAGTGTGGTAGTCGCCGCCGATCCATCCAGTGTTTACCAGCCACACGTTCACATTACCATTGCTGCGTCGCAGTTTCTCACCGAGCATCCGGGCGTAAGCGGCGGGCGGCAGCGGCATGAAAGGTGCCCCGAAGCAAGCCGAAAACACCGCTTTCGGTTCCGAAACGCCTGCCTCGGTGCCAGCCACTTTGGCCGTGTAGCCCGACAGGAAATGATACATGGCCTGCTCGACGGTGAGCCGCGAAATGGGCGGCAGCACCCCGAATGCATCGGCCGAAAGGAAGAAAATGTTTTCGGCCGAGCCGCCGCGCAAACCCGGCTGCACGTTGGCAATGTGCCATATCGGGTAAGAGGCACGGGTGTTTTCGGTAATGCTCTTGTCGGCGTAGTCGATGTGGTGCGTGCCGGGGTGGAAAGTCACGTTCTCGACCAACGCTCCGTTGCGAATGGCCCGGTAGATGTCCGGCTCGTTCTGCTCCGACAGGTTGATGACCTTGGCGTAGCAGCCGCCCTCGAAGTTAAACACACCGTTGCCGTCCCAGCCGTGCTCGTCGTCACCAATGAGGCGGCGCGTCGGGTCGGCGGAAAGTGTTGTTTTACCCGTGCCGGAAAGCCCGAAGTACAACGCCGTGTCGCCGCCCGGCCCTACGTTGGCCGAGCAGTGCATGGGCAACACGCCGTGTTCGGCGGGCAGCAGGAAGTTGAGGGCCGAGAACACCGATTTTTTCATTTCGCCCGTGTAGGCCGTGCCGCCGATCAGCACCGTGCGTTCGGCAAGGTTTAGGATGACGAAGTTGCGGCTGCGCACGCCGTCAACGGCCGGGTCGGCCTCGAATTCGGGGATGCACACAATCTGGAAGTCGGGTTCAAAACCGGCCAACTCAGCCTCATCGGGCCGTAGGAACATATTGTGGCAGAACAGGTTGTGGTAGGCCAACGTGTTCACTACCCTGATTCTCAGTTGGTAAGTTGGGTCGGAGCAAGCCATGGCGTCGCGGACGTACAGGGTCTTGTCTTGGGCGAAAGCCGTCATTTTGTCCAGCAGCCGTCCGAATACCTCCGGCGACACCGGCTGATTCACCTCGCCCCAGTCCACGGCGTGGGCCGTCAGGCTGTCATGAACAATGTACCGGTCTTGCGGCGTGCGGCCCGTGAACTTGCCCGTGCGGCACACCAAGGCCCCGTTTTCAGCCAGCACGCCTTCGCCGTTTTCCACGGCGTGGCGCACCAGTTCGGTCGGCTCCAAGTTCCAGATGGCATCGGTTCGCCGCAGCAACGCGGCAACGGCCTCTTGGCTTCGGGTGATTACTTCAGTTTCCATGTGTTGATGATTCGTTGGCGGTTGAGTCGTAAGTCGCAAGTGGTAAGTCAAAAGTGGCCCGGTGAATAAAGTTGAGTGATTTTTGCCAGCCAACTGTTGACAGCCAGCAGGTTATGTGCTGATGTTGCTCATGTGCCGACAAAGGTAGTTAGCGAATTTTATAAATCAAGCGAATATTCGCTAAAAATGAAAAATCTTTTTCGCTTTGGCGGATGGTTGACTCCGAGCGGTACACAGGACGGCGGCGTTTTAGGCAATTTTTGCCCAAAACGCCGCCGTCGTTGAAGTTTTATGGAACATAGTGTGCAAAACTTTTTCCCTGCTTTTGTATCTTCAAGGTAGAATCAGCATTGAACGGAATCCAAAACCGAATAGCTCTATGAAAAACGCGAAGATTGCCCTGATGACTTTGGTAGCGGGAATAGTCTCGCTGCTTGTCGGGAACGCGACGTGCTTCGGGCAGACGTTGCCCACGCCGCAGGAACACAGCGACTGGATTGTGCAGGAACTGTCCCAACGGATGATCAGTCGGACACCGGTGCAGAAAATGAAACAACCGAACGACCGGATGCCGCAACCAAAGGTGTTCGGCTACGGCGGGAACCCAAAAACGGGCGATGTGTCATATTACTTCGATCCGAAAACCGGCCTTTCCTACGACTTCGACCACGGGCTTATCTATGACACGTCCGGCGGCAAAATCTACCAGTTCTACAAAAAAGGCAGCCAGCCCAAGCCCCTCCCCGAAAATATCGAGGCTCCCAAGCGTCCGCTGCACCCCGGCACGCGGCTGTAAAAAAGTAGCACATGCTTTGGCCTGTGCGGAAACGCCATGTGACTGGCGTCACGCCTCGGCGTGATGCCAGTCACATGGGAAATTTTACTTCAAACCTTTGGCAAAGCTCCAAGCTTTGCCAAAGGTCTTCGCCTTCCAGCCGTTTTGGGCAAAAAACGGCTAAAACGCTGCGAAGGTGTATGTTCCGCCAAAGGCTTCCCCATCACCACCCGCCACAGGTTTTCGGTCGCGATGCGAATGTTGCGGTGTTTTGCCCAACTTCGGTTAGTATTGCAACATGTCTGCCGAAAACGAAAAAGTACGCCTCATTTTGGGCCTGAAAGTGCGCCAGTTGCGGCTGGAACACGGCCTGTCGCAGCACGAGTTGGCGCAACGCGTCGGGCTGGCGCATTCGTACCTGAACGAAATCGAGAAGGGCAAGAAATATCCGAAGGCCGACAAAATGATGGCCTTGGCGCAGGCATTGGGCACCGACTACGACGCGCTGGTGTCGCTGAAGTTGGACAAGAAACTCGAGCCGATAACCGAACTGCTCAACTCGCGGGTGCTGTCCGAACTGCCGCTGGAGATGTTCGGGCTGGAGCCGGCCGCCATCCTGCAACTGATGAGCGAAGCCCCGGACAAACTCAGTGCGTTCGTGAACACGCTGATCAAGCTTACGAACAGTTACGACCTGCGCACCGAGCAGTTTTATTTCTCGGCGTTGCGCACCTATCAGGAAATGCGCGACAATTATTTCCCCGACTTGGAAGAAGCCGCCGAGAGGTTTTTGCACGAAGTGTTGGACGGCCAGAAGCCCGGAACCGTCGAGCAGGTGCGAGAGGTATTGGCCGGGCGGTTCGGTTACCGTTTCCACCACTTCGACCCCGACACGCACCCGGCCATCGGCAACCTGCGGTCGGTGTTTGTGCCGCAACACAACGACTTGTGGCTCAACCAACGCATGACCCGCTCGCAGCGCATGTTCACGCTGACGCGCGAATGCGGCTACCAGTTTCTGGGCATCCGCGAACGGTCGTTGGAGTCGTCGGTGGTGGAGCCGGAGTCGTTCGAGCACATGCTGAACAACTTCCGGGCTTCC
>JALOMD010000077.1 GCA_025455595.1 Cytophagales bacterium
ATATGCGTCAGAAATAACGTAAGCTAATTTTTGTCAGCCACTTGGCGTTTGTTGTTTTCCTTTTCCCACAACGTTTTGGGCAAATTTTGCCCAAAACGCAAAGCGGCGGGTGTAAAACCCGCCGCTACGGAAAGAGAATCTGTTTCAAATTAGCCGTTTTAGGCAAAAAATGCCCAAAACGGCTATTCACTCATTCTATCATTCAAAATTCAATTCGTAATTCTAACTGAGGTGGAACGTGAGCACGGGGCGTTGCGAGTGGTTCACCACGCCCTCCGACACGCTGCCGAGCAGCAAGTGGGCCAGCCCGGTGCGGCCGTGCGTGGCAACGGCAATGATGTCCGCATCCACCTCGTCGGCGAAGTGGATGATGCCCCGCTCCTCGGTTTCGTCGTTATAGACCGAGAACTCATAGTCGGTGAGGTTGTGCTTCTTCACGAAACCGGCCATGCGTTCGCGGATGGTGCGGCTCGACGTGAACGAAAACACCGTGTTTACATAAACCAGATACAAATGCGCCCCGAACAGCGTTTGCATCTGCTTGAGTTGCTCGATGACGCGGGTTTGGTCGCCCTCGAAGTTGGTGGCGAACACGATTTTGCCCACGCCGAGTTCGGCAGGCAGGTGACGCACGCTCAACACCGGGCAACCCACTTGGCGCACCACCTTCTCGGTGTTCGAGCCGATGAGCACTTCCGATATGCCGCTGGCTCCGTGGGTGCCCATCACCACCAAGTCAATGCCTTGTTCGGTCACGTACATCCGCACGGATTTGAACATCGGGCCTACGTCCACGGCGTGGAACACCTTGAAATTGTCGTCGTTGATGGTGTCCACCAATTCCAGCATTTTTTTCTTGTTCATTTCCAGCAGCTTGAGCATATACAGCCTGTCCATGCCCGACGTGTCGCCGGCGGTGTCGCCCATGGTGTTGAAATCGGTGTTGTTCACCGACTCCTCCACGTGCAACAAATGCAACTCGGCCCCCGACTTGCGGGCGATGTGAACGGCAACTTGCAGGGCGTTGGTGGCGACTTCAGAAAAATCGGTGGGAAGCAGAATCTTTTTCATAGCGAATAAAGCAGTTGATTGGGTGTGTGAAAACAGTGGCGAGTGACAAGTCGCAAGTGGTAAGCCGCAAGACGCTGACGGCGAAGGGTTTACCGCTTGCCACCTACGACTTGCCACTTACGACTCTTGCCGTCGGTAAGGTAGGCAAACCGCCGAGTATTCAAAAACAACATTCGTCAGTTTTCTTACTGATTGTTTTTGGGGCTGTGGATTCAAAGGTTGAAAGATTCAAAGGTTGCAAGGTTGCGTTTTTGGAAAAAATTGGCCAAAACGCCACGCCGCGTTTGTCCGACTTTCGTTTTGGGCGTTCCCGCCGTTTGCGGGAACGCCCAAAACGAAAGTCGGACAAATCGAAGATTAGCTTCGCTGAACCCACGTTTCGACGAAGCCGATTAGCAACCAACCATTTAACCATTTAACCATTTAACAATCAATTTCCCTAACTTGGCGGCCCGTACACTTTTGGACAAAAATCGCAACCACACAACCCACAGTCAGCATGAGCAATCTTACATTGCAACTCAACGACCTCTTTCCCGAAGAAAGCCAGATTCCCGAAGAATTCCGGCTGAGCCAGCCCATTCACCAACGCGAGTACCTCGTCAACGGCGAAATGCGCCGGTGGGAAGGCAACGCCAGCGACGTGTACTCGCCCGTGTGCGTGCGCACCGCCGACGGCCTGAAACGCGTGCTGGTGGGCAGCTATCCCATTGCCACCGAAAAAGAGGCAATGGAGGCCCTGGATGCCGCCGAGCAAGCCTACAACCACGGCCGGGGCGAGTGGCCCACCATGTCGGTGGCCGAACGCATTGCCTGCATGGAGAAATTCACCCAGCGGATGATTGAGAAGAAACAGGAAGTGGTGCGTCTGCTCATGTGGGAAATCGGTAAGTCGCTGGCCGACTCGACGAAGGAGTTCGACCGCACGGTGGAATACATCTACGACACCATTGACCAGCTCAAGGACATTGACCGGGCCTCTTCGCGGTTCAAGATGGAGCAGGGTATCATCGGGCAAATCCGCCGCTCGCCGCTTGGCGTGGTGCTGTGCATGGGGCCGTTCAACTACCCGCTCAACGAAACCTACACCACGCTGATTCCGGCCATCCTGATGGGCAACACCATCCTGTTCAAACCGCCGAAACACGGCACGCTGCTGCACTACCCGCTGCTCGAAGCTTTCAAAGATTGTTTCCCGAAAGGCGTGGTGAACACCATCTACGGACGCGGCAACAGCGTGGTGCCGGGCCTGATGCAGTCGGGGCGCATCAATGTGCTCACCCTCATCGGCTCCAGCCGCGTGGCCGACCAACTCAAGAAAATGCACCCGAAAGTGAACCGCCTGCGGGCCGTGCTGGGGCTGGATGCCAAGAATGCGGGCATTATCCTGAAAAACGCCGACATGGACTTGGCCGTGAAGGAATGCGTGCTGGGGTCGCTGTCGTTCAACGGGCAGCGGTGCACGGCCATCAAAATCATCTTCGTGCACCGCTCGGTGGCTCCGGTGTTTTTGGAACGTTTCTCGGCGGCGGTGGCCAAGCTCAAGTACGGCATGCCGTGGGAAAAAGACGTGAACCTGACCCCGCTGCCCGAGCCGAACAAACCGGCTTACTTGAAGGAATGCATCGAAGATGCGAAGGCCAACGGCGCGGCGGTGGTAAATGAAAACGGCGGCACGCAGGTGGAGTCGTTTTTCTATCCGGCGGTGGTGTATCCGGTGAACAACAAGATGAAACTGTACCGCGAGGAGCAGTTCGGCCCGGTGATTCCGGTGGTGCCCTTCGACGACATCGAAGAGCCGATTGACTACGTGATCAACTCCGACCACGGCCAGCAGGTAAGCATTTTCGGCACCAACACCGACCAAATTGCCAACCTGATTGACCCGCTGGTGAACCAAGTGAGCCGCGTGAACATCAACGCGCAGTGCCAACGCGGGCCGGACACGTTTCCGTTCACGGGCCGCAAGGACTCGGCGGAAGGCACGCTGTCGGTGGAGGATGCGCTGCGGTCGTTCTCCATCCGCACGCTGGTGGCCACCAAGGAAACGCCCGACAACAAGGAGATTCTGAACGACATCATCGAAAGCCACAAGTCAAAGTTCCTTTCGACGAAGTATATATTCTAACACAGCCTCACCCCAACCCCTCTCCCAAGGAGAGGGGCTTTTTTGTCTGAACCGTGATTCGTGGGATTCAAGGATTAACATGATTGGTTTTCAGACAGGATTGCAGGATGAACAGGATTTTCAATCAAGTCAATCCTTTAATCCCACGAATCACGGTTCAGACAAAAAGCGTTTTGGCCGTTTTTTGCCCAAAACGCCCTTGTAAATAAAATCCGTCATTGCGAGGCGTGCAGCGAAGCGGAACGCCGTGGCAATCTCATAACCACAGGCTCGGTAAATGGCTCTGACACAGGCTCGCGTAACTCCGTAGCAGATTGCCACGCCTCCACTTCGTTCCGGCTCGCAATGACGTTTCAACTCAATCCAAAAACAAAAGGCGTCCCGACTCGTCGGGACGCCTTTCACTCTCTGCCAACTGCCACTGCCTACTTTTTTCTGACTTCTGACCTCTTATCTCTGACCTGAATCTACGCCCGCTCCGGCTCCAGCCCCCAGTGGGCGGGAGAACGCCACAGGCTGGAGAGCAGCAGTTCGCGCATGTAGAAGAATTCGCGGGGCAGTTTGTCGTACATCCGGCCGAAGAGTTCCTCATGGGCCAGCACTTCGGTTTTCCACGCCTCGCAGTCAATTTCCATGATCCGCTCAAAGTCGGCTTCGGAGAAGTCGAGGCCCGTCCAGTCCATGTCGTCGTAGCGCGGCATCCAGCCGATGGGACTCTCGATGGCGGATGCCTTGCCGCGCACCCGCTGCACAATCCATTTCAGCACCCGCATGTTATCGCCGAAACCCGGCCACAGGAAACGACCCTGCGCGTCCTTGCGGAACCAGTTCACCGAGAAAATGCGCGGCGGATTGGGCAGGTTGCGCCCGAATTGCAGCCAGTGGTTGAAATAGTCGGCCATGTGGTAGCCGCAGAACGGCAGCATGGCAAACGGGTCGCGGCGCACCTTGCCGATGTCGCCGAAAGCGGCGGCGGTCATTTCCGAACCCATCGTGGAGGCGGCGTACACACCGAAGTTCCAGTTCACGGCTTGGTAAACCAGCGGAATGGTGGTGCTGCGGCGGCCGCCGAACACAAACGCACTGATGGGCACGCCCTGCGGATTCTCCCAGTCGGGGTCGAGGCTGGGGCACTGCGAGGCGGGAACGGTGAACCGGGAGTTGGGGTGCGCCGCCGGTTTGCCGCTCTCCGGCGACCAAGGCTTGCCTTGCCAGTCGGTCAGGTTTTGCGGCGGCTCTTTGGTGAGACCCTCCCACCACACGTCGCCGTCGGGTGTGAGGGCCACGTTCGTGAAAATCGTGTTTTTCCGAATCGTCGCCATCGCACTCGGATTGGTTTTCTCGTTGGTGCCGGGAGCCACGCCGAAATAGCCGTTTTCGGGGTTGATGGCGTAAATCCGCCCGTCGGGGCCGGGCTTGATCCACGCAATGTCGTCGCCCACGGTAGTGATTTTCCAATCGTCCATCGTATCGGGCGGGATGAGCATGGCGAAGTTGGTTTTGCCGCACGCACTGGGGAATGCCGCTGCCACGTAGGTTTTTTCACCTTCGGGGTTTTGCACGCCCATGATGAGCATGTGTTCGGCCAGCCAACCTTCCTCACGGCCCATGGCCGAAGCGATACGCAGGGCCAGACACTTTTTGCCGAGCAACGCATTGCCGCCGTAGCCGGAGCCGTAAGAGACAATGGAACGTTCCTCCGGATAGTGGACAATGTATTTGGTCGTCGGGTTGCACGGCCACTTCACGTCGGCTTGGCCGGTTTCGAGCGGGGCACCCACGGTGTGCAGGCACTTGACAAACTCGCCGTCAGTACCCAGTACATCCAGCACTTTGGTGCCCACCCGTGTCATGATGTGCATGTTAACGACCACGTACTCCGAGTCCGAAATCTCCACGCCGATTTTCGCCAGCGGCGAGCCGACCGGCCCCATTGAGAAGGGAATCACGTACATGGTGCGGCCTTTCATGCAACCTTTGAACAAGCCGTTCAAAGTCTGCTTCATCTCGCGCGGGTCAACCCAGTTGTTGGTGGGGCCTGCGTCTTCCTTGCGACGGCTGCAAATGTAGGTGCGGTCTTCCACGCGGGCCACGTCGCTGGGGTCGGAGAAACAGGCGAAACTGTTGGGCCATTTTTGTGGGTTCAGGCGTATGAAAGTGCCTTTTTCGACCAGTTTTTCGCACATGTTGTCGTATTCTTCCTTGGAGCCGTCGCACCAATAGACTTGGTCGGGCGTGCAGAGTTCGGTCATTTCGCGTACCCATTCTTGCAAGTCGCGGTGAACAAACGGGATGGACTGGTTTTGTACGTCAGTCAAGTAGGAAGCGGCTGTTGTTTGCATGGTACTCTGAGGTTGTGTGAACGGAGAAATATGCGTGCAGCGGTTGGCAACGGTATTTGATGTGGCACCCGGTAAAAATCGGTCTCTCAACCGCCGTGTGTTGGCCCTGCCGACCGTTCGGATTTTCAAGGAGACGGGAAGCGTAAAAAATCACCCAAGCGTCCAAAACGACATCTTGTTGATTGACAGGCCAAAACTCGGCGAGGCGAGGCAGGAAAGAAATGAGCAATCGGACGATTTTGGATGACTTGCGTCAGCGTGGCAGGGGCGAGGGGGACTGGGGCCTTTGCGTGTCGGTTCCACCGGGCGATGCCCGGTGCTGAAATATTCCGCCCCTTCGGGGCTGAAAGCGTTTTGGGCGAAATTTGCCTAAAACGCCTTTGTCAGAACCATGATTCGTCGGATTAAGAGGACTGCCTTGACAAGTTACTGCAATCATGCTCATCACACAATCACTGTAGAATCACAGTTCGGACAGAAAGTGTCCCGACGAGTCGCGCAGGTAAAACCTTTATAGGGTTCAAAACCCTATAAAGGTTATGCTTGCACAAGCGAAAGCTGCAGCCTCTCCAAATACCCGGCCGCTTGTCGCAAACGGCTGCCGTACCACGAAAACATCTCCCCGTCCACCCGCATCACCCGGCTGTTCGAGTACGTCCGGGCGAATGTTGTCAAGTGCTTTTCGCGGAACGGAAACGGCTCCGACGACAGGAAAATGCAGTCCGGGGCGGCCGCGTGCAGGTCGGCGGGCGTGATTTCGGGATAACGGGGCCGGTCGGCGAACACGTTCGCGTACCCGGCCCGCGTAAGCATGTCGTGAACGAAAGTCCGGCTGCCCACGGCCATCAGCGGGTTTTGCCAAATCAAATACGCCACGCGCAGGCCGCCCGCCGGAGCCAACGCCGCAAACCGGCTTTCAATGTCGCGGGCCAGTGTATCGGCAGCGGCCTGCGTGTCCGTCAGCACGCCCACCGTGCGAATCATCGCCAAGGCATCCGGCAGGTCGTAGATGTCACTCATCCAGACCGGGAACTTTTCGGCAAGCCTTTCGATGCCTTCCCGGCAGTTCTCCTCCTTGTTCGCCAGAATCAAATCGGGCCGCAGGTTTTCAATCACATCGAAGCGGAAGTTCTTCGTGCCACCCACCACGGTTTTGGTTTTCAACGCCTCCGCCGGATGCACGCAGAATTTGGTTACGCCCACCACGCGGTCGCCCACGCCAAGGTCGAACAGCAGTTCCGTCTGCGAAGGCACCAACGATACGATACGTTGCATCCTGAAATAATGGCGTTGTGTTTTAGTTGCCGACGTTACGCAGCGTTTTGGGCAATTTTTGCTTAAAACGAAGATGCCGCAACCGACGAGAGTGGGTTCTTTATGAATTTACTTGGTGGGTATGGTGGGTGCGGCGTTTTGAGAGATTTTTGCCTAAAACGCTTCTTGCCACGCCACGGCGTGGCGCACAGGCTAAATGCCTGTCCCGACCACGCCCAGTGCGTGGCAGGCGTGTCGGGGCATGGGCTACATCCCGCCACCATTTATGACCAGACACCACGCTTTGGCTGTGGTCAGGAGCGGTATTGCCCAAAACGGTTATTCATTCATTCTCTCATTCAACATTGAATTCGCACTTCGTAAATCGTAAGTGCATAGTCACAAATAGTTTCACCTATTTTTTGCTTGAAATGTCTTGCAAGTTGTTGAAAACAAGCATATTATAGTGTTTTGCCAAAGGCTAACTACTAATGGCCAAGCACTTATTTCGTACTTCATTGCCGGGGTTCCAAGCCTTTCTGTTTGGCAACGTCCAGCATGAAACCGTACGCTTCGGTCCATTCGTTGCGCAACTTGCCTTCCAGAATCGCCTCTCGTACGGCGGTCTTGATTTCGCCCACCTCCCGCGAAGGCGGCAGCCCGAAGGTGTCCATGATCACCTCGCCCGTGATCACCGGCTGGAAATTGCGTATCTGGTCACGTTCTTCCACTTCCTGTAGCCGTCGCTCCACCTTTTCGAAACTCTGGATGTGTTTCTTTACTTTCTCGTAGTTTTTCGAGGTGATGTCGGCGCGGCACAGCGTCATCAAACTTTCCAAGTCGTCGCCCGCGTCGAAGAGCAGGCGGCGCAGGGCCGTGTCGGTCACGGTCTCTTTGACCAACGCAATGGGCCGCAGGTGCAAACGCACCAGTTTTTGCACGAAACGCATGTTGTCCTGCATCGGCAGTTTCAGGCGGCGGAAAATGCCCGGTGTCATGCGGGCACCGAGGTCTTCGTGGCCGTGGAACGTCCAGCCCACCCGTTTGTCGAAACGCTTGGTGGCGGGCTTGGCGATGTCGTGCAGCAGGGCCGCCCAGCGCAGCCAAAGGTCGTTTGAGCGGGCCGCCACATTGTCCAGCACTTGCAGCGTGTGGTAAAAGTTGTCCTTGTGGCCTTTGCCTTCTTGCGTTTCCACGCCTTGCAGCACCACCAGTTCGGGGAAAATATGGTGCAACAAACCGCTGTGGTACAGCAGCTTGAATCCGTAAGACGGCGTGGCGGCCAGCACGATTTTGTTCAACTCGTCAATCACCCGTTCTCCCGACACAATCTTGATGCGGTCTTTCATCTGGCGGATGGCCTCGAACGCATCCGGGTCAATGTCAAAGTTGAGTTGCGTGGCAAACCGCACGGCCCGCATCATGCGCAGCGGGTCGTCGGAGAAAGTGACGCTCGGCTCCAGCGGCGTTTTGATCAGTTTTTCGCGCAGGTGCCGCACCCCGCCGAAGGGGTCAACCAACGCCCCGAAGTCCGCTTGGTTCAGGCTGACGGCCAAGGCGTTGATGGTGAAGTCGCGGCGGTTTTGGTCGTCTTCCAGCGTGCCGTTTTCCACTATCGGCTTGCGCGAATCCCGCTGGTAGGACTCCCGCCGGGCACCCACGAATTCCACGTCCCAGTCGTCCACCATGAGGTGTGCTGTACCAAAATTTTTGAAAATGTTGACTTGGGTATTTTTCTCCACGTTTTCGGCCAATTTGTTCGCCAGATCAATGCCGCTGCCGTTGCCGAGGCACACCACGTCAATGTCTTTGCTGGGCCGGTTCAGCAGCAGGTCGCGCACGTAGCCGCCCACCAAGTAGCTTTCAATACTGGCCCGTTGGGC
>JALOMD010000078.1 GCA_025455595.1 Cytophagales bacterium
CGGGAAGGTGCTGGATCCCAATTTTCAAGGCGGCAGAAGCGTCTTGTTTGAGAGCGAGGAAGAAGCCGATCTTTTCTGCAAATTGCCTGTGGAAATAGTCGCTGTTCAATCAGCCGACTTGAAAAAGCTTCTTGTTTTTCAATTGGTACCCCCGGCAAAGGAACGGGAAGCACTGGGACAGAACGAATACAAAAGCACAGAGGGTTTGTATCCCATAGGTCAATTGAATGCAGGAAAAGCTTCGCTCTGGGTTCGAGAAGACGAAGAACCCTATGAGTCGTTTGATAAATGCATCCAGATAGTGCAAGGATATTTGACAAGGAATCGCCAGTCATTCTATGGTGACGTTGTCCTGCTCAAATGGTGAGCAATAAGTACTTAGCCATTAGTAGTTAGTCTTTAGTCCGACAACACAAACTGCTGACCTTTAATGACTTATCGGGTGTTCTGAGCAAAAAATAGACAAAACTATTTGTGAACGAGTACTTGTGGTCGTGGTTAACAGGTGCAAATTTGACAGGTGTTCAAACGGATGAAATGTCTGGCGCGACTGTTTTCAGAAAAAATTTTGACGTTTTAGGCAAAAATCACCCAAAACGCAATAAACCTTTAGTCCTTGGCGAGCCTGTGATTCTGGTCAGACGCACCGCGTACAGACCTGCGTGTAAAAGGCGTTTTGGCCAAAAAACGTCCAAAACGAAGATGCCGCATTGACGGTATTGAAAATCCCGCAACCAACGGCAACACTCTGACCTCTGACTTCTGACCTCTGACCTTAAATCGTACTTCAAATTGGTTGGCATTTTCGATTCCGGCATTGGCGGGCTTACCGTGGCCCACGCCGTCACCAAGGCGTTGCCCCACGAGTCCATCGTGTATTTCGGCGACACGGCGCACCTTCCCTACGGCGACAAATCGGCGGCGGCCATTCAGGCGTATTCCGTGAAGATTTGCGACGTGCTGCTGCAACGCCAATGCAAGCTCATCCTCATCGCCTGCAATTCGGCTTCGGCGGCGGCCTACGACTTGGTGAAAGAATACGTGGGCAGCAAAGCCCGCGTGATGAACGTGATTGACCCCGTGGTGGCGCATGTCGGACAGCATTTCGCCGGACAAACCATCGGGCTGATCGGCACCAAACAGACCGTTTTCTCAAAGGTGTATGACCTGAAAATCAAGGCGCTGCGTCGCCAGATTACACTCAAGTCGCTGGCCACGCCGCTGCTGGCACCCATGATTGAGGAAGGTTTTTTTGACAATACCATCAGCCACAGCGTCATCGAAACGTATCTGAACGACAGCCACTTGCGCGGCATCGGGGCGTTGATTCTGGGCTGCACGCATTATCCGCTCATCAAGAACGAAATCGCGCATTTTTACAAAGGCAGCGTTCAGGTGATTGACTCGTCCGAAATCGTGGCCGACGCAGTGAAACGCCAGTTGGAGGCCGACAAGATGCTGTCTCCCGGCAATGCAAAACCTGCCCGCCATTTCCTCGTCTCTGATTTCACCCAGTCTTTCGAGGCTTCCACCAAGATTTTCTTCGGCAAGAAACTGCACTTGGAACAGTACAGACTGTGGGAGTGAGCAATTTTGAATGAGTGAGTTTTGAGTGATTGAATGGAATGCAGAATGGAGGGGCGTTTTGGGCAAAATTTGCCCAAAACGCCTGCAATCTTTCCGAAATCCGCCTTCCGAATTCCTATATTTCCGATTTGCGGCGCACTTTCAGCATGTCTTTGCCTACCGACACCACTTCGAGGAAGTAAGCCTCGCTTTCGGCACCTTGTACGGTCACTTTCATGGTGTTGGGCAGTTTGGTGCGTTCCCAGCGGCCCATTACCACTTTTTCGCCGTCGTTAGGGGCGATGTCGAACCGCACCAACATACCGTCTTTGCCGATTTTCAGGCCTTTGCGGCCACGGGCGGGCGGAAATGCGAAGCCTTCGGGGCGGTACACCTCTACGCCGGGCTGGCCTTTCTCATCTTCAAACGAATGTACCCATTTTTGGTACAGAGCCGCGCTGCTCACCGAGGCCGACGGTGC
The DNA here is from genome assembly GCA_025455595.1 of Cytophagales bacterium. Taxonomy (GTDB): domain Bacteria; phylum Bacteroidota; class Bacteroidia; order Cytophagales; family 172606-1; genus Xanthocytophaga. Next base: position 2,048 of record JALOMD010000078.1, read on the forward strand.
AGCAGCTGCCTTGGCGGGGGTGGCCTTGGCCTTGCTTTTCGCTTTGGGCTTGGTCTGTGCGTAAACAAGCGTTGCACAACAGAGCAACGACAGAAGCAGGAATGTTTTTTTCATAGCGACGGGAGTTGGGTTAACACGATAATTGCTTGTTCATATATCTCTGTTCGGTTCTATTGATAAACTTGACTTTCTGTTTTTACTGTGTTTTTTACAGACATTTTAGCTTGGATAGAAAATATTTTCGCGCTGCAACGATGTGCCGTTTTGAGCATTCCCGCCGGTGCGGGATTTGGCAATACCGCCCACGCCAAGTGCGTGCCTGCCACGCACCTGGCGTGGGCAGGCAAAAGGCGGCATCTTCGATTTTTGCCTGAAACGCATTTGTCAGAACTATGATTTTACAGTGATTTTCGTGATGGGCATGATGGTTCGCTTTTCAATCAAGGCAATCCTTTAATCCTACGAAACGACAGTTCGGCGAAGCCAATCAGGGTTCAGGCAAAAGCGTTTTGAGCATTTTTTGCCCAAAACGGTTCGTGAAAACAAATATTGGCCAACTTTCCAAGCGCATTTTCCCTGCGTTCCGAACTCTGCAATTTTACCATAACTTGCGACCTGAAAATTACAACCTGCAACGAATTGTCATGCAAAACGCCGAAATCATCCGCCTGCTCGAACTTACCGCACGCCTGCTGGAACTCAACGACGAGAACCCGTTCAAGGTCAGAAACTACACCAATGCGGCCGTGGCCCTTGAAAGGGTGTCGGAGCCGCTGGAAAATCTCAACGCCGAGCAAATAGCACAATTGGACGGACTGAGCAAAGGCATGGCCGACAAAATCGTGCTACTGAATACGGAAGGCACCTTCCCGGAGTTGCGCCAACTGCTGGCCCAAGTACCGGGCGGTGTGGTTGAGATGCTGGACATCAAGGGGTTGGGGCCGAAAAAAATCAGGGCTTTGTGGAAAGATTTGGGCATTGAGACCCTCGACGAACTGCTGGCCGCCTGCGCCGACAACCGCGTGGCCGCGCTGAAGGGCTTCGGTGAGAAGACGCAGGAAAACATCCGGCAGGCGTTGGTGTTCCGGCAGGCGGCGGCCAGCAAGCTGCGGTTCGACGAAGCTTCGACACTGGCCGACATGGTTTTCCACGAACTGCGCAAAGCCGGCTTGCAGACCGTTTACCTGACCGGGCAAGTGGCGCAGTGCAGTCCGGTGGTGGATTCGATTCAGTTGGTGGCTGCCGTGGAAGACGTAACGGCAGCACACGCGGCACTCGCCGGCATCGAATGGATGCACCGCGACGACCAGGCTTCCGGCCCGTTTGCATGGCGCGGCCGCATGACAGACGCGCCGCTGCCGGTTGAGGTGCTGTTTGTGCCGCCGCAAAAGTTTGTCGGCCAGGCGTTTGTACACACGGCGGCGGCGGGACATTTGGCAAAAACCGCCCAAAACGGCCAGACGCTGCTGCAAGTCGCCACGTCCGAAACGCACCAAGACGAAGAGCAGATTTACACCAAAGCCGGGCTGCCGTACATCGTTCCCGAGATGCGCGAAGGGCTGTTCGAGTTCGAGTGGGCCAAGAACCATTCAGAGGCCGACTTGGTGAAACCGGCCGATTTGAAAGGTGTTCTGCACAACCACAGCACGTACAGCGACGGCAAACATACCTTGGAAGAAATGGCCCGTTACTGCCAGTCGCTGGGCTACGAATATTTCGGCATCACCGACCACTCCAAATCGGCGTTCTACGCCAACGGTCTCACCGAAGACCGCGTGCGTCAACAGCATCAGGAAATTGACGCTTTGAACCAGAAACTGGCACCGTTCCGAATATTCAAAGGGATAGAGTCGGACATCCTGACCGACGGTTCGCTCGATTATGACGACGACGTGTTGAAAACATTCGATTTCATCGTCGCCTCGGTGCATTCCGGCCTCGGCATGGACGAGGAGAAAGCCACCAAGCGGCTCATACGCGCCGTGGAAAATCCGTACACCACGATTTTGGGACACATGACGGGTCGGCTGCTGCTTCGTCGCGAAGGCTACCCGGTTGACCACCGCAAGGTGATCGACGCTTGCGCTGCCAACGGGGTGATCATCGAAATCAATGCCAGCCCGTGGCGACTCGACATTGACTGGCACTGGTTGCCTTACTGCATGGAAAAAGGCGTGATGATCAGCATCAATCCCGATGCGCACGAAAAAAACGGCATCCACGACATGGCCTACGGCGTAAACGTAGCCCGAAAAGGTGGCCTCACCCGCGCCATGACTTTCAACGCCTTGCCTTTGGCAGAGGTGGGGAAGCGGTTTGGTGTTTGATGTTTACAGTTTGCAGTTTATCGTTTAAGTGCCCGACAGCAATTGGCTTATTAGGACTTACGCAGCATCTTTGGCAAAGGTGCTGGCTGTGCGTGAGTTACGCGAAAACCTTTGCCAAAGGTAAATACCTCTTTTTCAACGGATTACCTTTGTCTTTGCGTAAGCCCCACTTATGTTATTTTCGGTGTACAAGAAAAGCATAAGTGTTTGTCTATCAACTACTTGTATTTTTATTTTGACTAATGACTAACTACTAACGACTGGGTACTTATCGTTTCAATGGCAAAGCCCGCGAAGTTGCGGCAGGTTTGTCGGTTTCGTGGTTGTTCAACGGCAAACGACGATACACTTCAGTTGACCGGCCAAACGTTCTGACGGCGGACGTAGGCGGTTTTTCCTTCCCAATTGGTACGCAGCCAGATGTCTTCCTCGCCGGTGATGCGTACACGGTGCCCTTTGCGCACCACACGCATCACCTTTGACCCTGCCGACGGCGCATCCATGAAATACGTATAGTCTTCCGTGACCACCGCCTTGCGGTCACTGAGGCTTACGTTGAATAGCAACAACATGAAGCCCAAGAAGAAAGACAAGGCCAGCCCGTGCCGCCCCGCCACAAAATTGCCGCGCATTTTCTTGCGTATCATGCCGCCCAGCATCCACAAGGCCAGCACGGCAAAAGCCGCCACCATGTAGATGTAGTAACGTTGGTAATAGGTCAGGAAAAAATCCCAGTCGTCGTATTCGTAGCCGCGTAGGTTGTGGCGAGTTGCCAACTCGTTCATCTTCAGGGCCACCTGCGGACTGGGACGCTGTTGCTGGTAAAGGCTCAGGTAACATAGTGTTTTGGCATAGTCTCCCAGCCCTTCGGTGATAAAGGCCATACGCAGTAGCATCATAGGCGAAGACATGCCTTGATGCAAAGTCGCTTCGTAGGCCGCCAATGATTCGGTGTAGTCATGCTTGGCAAACAAGGAGTCAGCGACTGTCAACGAATTGACAGCGGGATTTTGCCCGTAGCTGAAACAAAGGAAAAAGGAACACGCGGTAAAAAATGTTGCTTTTTTTAGAATGAAGGCTTGCATGGTTTTTGCGAGATACCTATCTTTGCACCGCAATTTACGAAAAGGGATTAAAAGATTCCGTAGCTCAGTTGGTAGAGCAGTACACTTTTAATGTACGGGTCCTGGGTTCGAGTCCCAGCGGGATCACCAAGGAGGCGAAAGCCTCCTTTTTTTGTGCCTGATTGTCAGCGTGTTACATGCCAATGTGGCAATTTTAGCTTATTAGTGTGGCAATTTTGTGGCAAAAATGCTAACTTGGAGGTGAAACCAACACTCCAAGCGGCTATGCATTCCTACACTCAAGTACATCTTGTCAGGCGCAAGACCTATGCCTACGTAGTGGTCTACTACTCGAAAAACGGTGAAAAATTCAGGCATTTCACCGGCATAAAAGTTCTTTCCAGGAACATAACCTCCAAAGGAGCCATCTCAACCGCACATCCCGGCTACGAGGAGGACATGAAAAAGATCAAAGCCCTCCAAGACCGAGTGGAAGACCTCGTCCTTTCCTACAAAGAAAAATATGGGGAGAAACCGTCGGCACAGTGGCTGGAGAAACAATTCGATCAGCCTTTGGTGGAGGCACGCAAGAACCTGAGCGATGCCCTTTGCTACTGGAAAGAGTTCATCGCCGACAAACAGCAGGTCACCCGCAACCCCGGCACCATCAAGCGGTACAACAATTTGGAGGGGACACTGGCCGGATTCAAGAAAAAGAAGAACTGCAAAGTCTCGTTCGACCTGCTGGACCAGAAGTTCTTCAACGACTTTCTGTCCTACATGGTCAACGAACACGAGTATGTGCGCAATTCCAAGTCGGCCAAGCCCGAAAACGCACTTCGCCCGGAGGTCGGGCTGTCGAACGAAACGGCCATCAAGCGGCTCAAGGACTTCACCGAGTACCTTAAGTATTGCTCGGTTGAGCATGACATCGCCGTCAATTTGGAGAAAATCAAGAAATACATCAAACTGGCACGCCACAAGCAGGAGGTTCGCCCGTTGAGCAAAACCCAGAAGTGGGAACTGACCTTGACCGTTGACGAGATACAGTTCGTGGTCAATCTGTCACACCACGAGCCGGTGTTCTGGCAATCGCTGACCGAGAACCAGAAACGTTACCTGGACATTTTGCTGTTCATGTGTTTGCAGGGTACGGCACCCATTGACACCAAGGCCATCCGCCAAACCGACATCCGAGCCGGCAGGATTGTCAAGGACCGGAGCAAGTCGGGCAACGAGTTCAAGGTGGAACTTGATCCCATCGCCGAAGACATTCTGATTCGCAACGGTTACAATCTGGATTTCACCGACCAGACGCTCAACAGCGAGCTGAAGCATATGTTCGTGACCATCTTCGAACTCTACCGGAGGCACCACGAGAAGACGCACCAGGAGCCTTACGAAATCCTTTGCACCCAAAAGATGAAAAAAGGAGACCGTGAGATTTTGAAACTGCAACACAAGGGGTTGTTCGTGGAACTGATGACGGGTCGCCGGTCGTTTTTGACCAACTTGGGAGAAAAAGCCGATGAGTTAGGCATCAAGGAATTGATGAGTCAAGCGGGGCACACAGTCATCGGCACAACGCTGGGTTACATCCACGAGAGGCAGCAAGCCCAGAAAAACAAAGGCGGGCTGTTCGGCATTCGTAAATTGGAGCAGCCTGACGACCGGATGCTATGAAGGGTTATCGTGCTATGGATTTCCAATGAAACTTCTTGGTTTTGCTTTGCTTGGCGTATTCTGACAAAGCCTGTTGGCTTATCCTTTTCACGCCACCCACTTCCATAGTCTGTAGGCCGTCCGCAATCCAACTGGTAACTGTTCTCACGCTCACCCGGTACTTAACGGCTAATTCCTGCTTGGTATAAAAGAAGTTTTCATCTTGACAGAAACCGCTTTGTTGTACAAGCAAATAGTGCTGTTTCAAGTAAAGGGACAGGGCAAATACATGATTTTGCAGAACACCGATGGTTTCATCCAATTCTGCAACAGCCTTTCCCCTGTCAGCTTTTCTTTCGAGGTAAACGGCAATATACTTCTCAAAATCACCAAGGGTTATTGACTTGGGTAAGTCAAGCAATGCTTCTATCTTGCTTGTCACATCTTTTGGTATCATCTGGTTGTGCCTCCATTATCGTGATGTTCTCTTCGTTTTCCAAAAGAAAAATCCTGCTGCCCTGGTTACGCTTGAACGAAGGTTCGTACCGGATGTAGCCGAACGCAGCCAAATTCTGGACACATTTGTGGTAGGTGGCCGGAGCCGAAACCTTGGCGAGGCGCATGATCTGGTGGCTGAAAGCCTGTACCGGATTGGCGTACCCGTTCATCCGCCAGTATTGGAGCAAGGCCGCGTAGATGCCGATGTGGGTGACCGAGATGCGCGGGTCTTTCTCAATGGCGGCGAAAAAATCGGACAAAGGCTCCAACACATCCATAGCTCACCTCCTTTCCGTCATCCGATGGACATGCCGTTTTTTCTGGCCTTGCCCGTGTGCTGTTCCGTCTTGGCGTGCTGTTCCGCTTTCAAGGATTCCTTCGCTTGCCGGACCGTGTCCGCCGGTTTCCTCCCAAGAACCGAAGACAGGCTGACTTTCCTGGAATGTTCGTCGTAGAGGGTGACGGTTTTGCCTTGCGGATTGGCCTCGATGAAGAATTTCTGTTCGCGGCCGTTCCTCTCGACGGTCACCTGCTGCCGGTCGCCGCCGGCAAGGGCGGCAGCCAGTTTCCCGGCCAGTTCGGGGTTTTGGTTTTCCTTCAGGGGCAGGTCCCGCAGGGTTTGCTCCAAATCGTAACCGTAGCCCGAACGGAACTCCTTGACCCGGTGGTTGCCCGTCGCGTCCTTGTCGGTGAAGTCCAGCTGCAGCCACTTGTTTTCACCCACACAGGATTGGGGTTGCAAAGCACGCCCCGACAAAAGGTGGTAGGCCTCGGTCGCCGTGACGCCCCCCTCTTGGATGTGAAAAACCTGTTGCCTGCTTTCCTGCGGTTTGTTTTCGCCGGTGAGAGCCGCCCGGTAGCCCTCGAACCGGTACTGTCCGTTCTGGTCCTTGGCGAACGACAGCCCGAAGTCCATCCGTTCCTTTTCGTTCACATGGTAGGACACCGGGATGGTGAACCCGTCCAGCCCCTGTTTGATGTTTTCCTGTAGTTTGGACGCAACCTGACCGAAACCCGCCTGGTGAAGGGCGTTCTTCAACATCTGCTCGTTGCGTCGGGCTTCCCGCGCCTGT
>JALOMD010000735.1 GCA_025455595.1 Cytophagales bacterium
GATTTTCCAATTTTTGCCCAAAACATCCTCGACTAATTGAAATCCATAGCAACACGGATCGGACGGATAGACCGGATTTGCACAGATTCAATCCGTTTTTTTATCCGTTTCATCCGTCAAATCCGTGTTGCTATTTTTTCGATGGGATTCAATTCGAAGCGTTTTAAGCAAAAATTGCCCAAAACGCTTGGTTCACCTTTGGCAAAGTTTTGAACCTTGTCAAAGGTGACACACACCGATGCTTGCGAGTAAAGTGTCTTTGGGAACTACTTGGTTAGTCCTCTTCTGTGTCAAGCCGCTTGGTTAGGAGTGATATTCTGCAACTGCGCAGCGGCGTTTTCCATCCATGCGATGTTTCGCCCACAAATATCAAGCAGCAACTGGGCGTGGCTGCCAATGGAGGCTTTGTCTTCTTCGGAAATCTCCGACGGATCCAGTGCGGCAATCCTACGAATTTCGTTCACGTGTTCGGTTCGTTGCTCGTCGGTGAACGATTCCCATTGGCGGTCAATCCAATAGGACTTACGCAAAAAGTGCGAAACTGCTTCAAGCCTGTGGCTTGGAGCCTTTTTGAGGCCAGTTTTCAACTGGCGCAAGCTAAAAGCTTGCCTTATGACAGCCACAATTTACGCTTTGCTGAACTTGCGGCAGTTTTTTTCACTTTTTGCGTAAGTCCTGTCCAAATGAGTTTTTCAGCGAGTGTCATTCTTTATTCTCGATTAGGTAACTGATGTTACGCAGCGTTTTGGGCAAAATTTGCCCAAAACGCTTCAAAAGCGGTTTTGCAAACCTTTAGAAAGTGCTTTTCTACAACGTCTTCTGAATCCGTGCGTAACATCAGTTAGGTAAGATTTTCAAGGATTCAGTTGATTTTAACCAGTCGGTCAAGCAGTTGGTTGATTTGCTGTTCCATCCTTTCGTCGCTGCCTTTGTGGTATTTCTGCAAAAGCGTAAGAGTTGATTCGGTTTGGAACTTGGTCATCAGCAACCGGTTTCTTAGCGTTTCCCTGTCCATCGGTCATTAGGGTTGACACAGAAGTGCCGAGTTGCTAGCAGCCAGTGTAGATTGTTGAAATATATTGAAAATCAACACCTTAAAACAAATGTGACGTGACAGAGTGACATTGCGAATCAAACCTTCGTGTAGTGGTGTCTTAACGTTTTAAGCAAAAATTGCCCAAAACGCTCAATCAACCATTCAGCCATCCGACAATCAGATTCTTCCTGCTTCCCATTCGCGTTGCTTTTGCCGCTCAATGCTGGCCGAAACGTTGATGCTCACTTCGTATAACACAAACAGCGGTAGAGCGACCAGTACTTGGCTAATCAGGTCAGTCGAGGGAGTAATGATGGCCGCGATAATGAGAATGACAACGTAGGCGTGGCGACGGTATTCACGCATGATACTGGGTGTGATGACACCGGCTTTAGACAAGAAAAACACCACCATCGGCAGTTGGAACATGGCTCCGCAAGCCAACGTCAGCGTGGCCAGAATGGAAAAATAGGAGCCGATGTCGAACTCGTTGGCAATGCTTTCGTCCAACTTGAAATTGGCCAAAAAGTTGAGGGTTAAGGGTGAAATAATGTAATAGCCGAACAACACACCTGACATGAACAACAGCGTAACAAAAAATACGGCCCCACGGGCGGCGCGACGTTCGCTGGGTCGCAGTCCGGGTTTCACAAAACGCCAAATCTCCCAAAAAGCATAGGGAAACGCTCCGATCAGGCCCGCCAGTGCGGCCGTGGTGATGTAGGTAGTGAACTGCCCGCCCACTTGCCGGCTTTGCAGGATGAAGTCGAGCTTGTCCACGCACAGGGCGGGCGTATTTACCGCAGCGGCCAGCTTGCACAACATCCGGTACGTCCAGAAATCGGTGCGGGTGGGGCCGAGCAACACTTGCCCGAACACGAAATCCTTGAAATAAATGGCCGCCAACGCAAAGATGAAAATCGAGGCCACCGACCGGATGATGTGCCACCGGAGTTCTTCCAAGTGGTCAATGAACGACATCTCCCTTTCGCCCGGATGCGATTCAATCTCGTCGTCGTAATACGCGTCGGTGCGCGGATTCGCGTTTTCTTCCCAACGATTGTCGTGTACAGGATTCAAATTAATTCAGAATTAAGAATTATGAATTTCACTCAGCGTTTTAGGTGTTTTTTGTTTAAAACACCGTTGGCGTACCGACCTTTGGCAAAGTTTGGAACTTTGCCAAAGTAGCCGTTCCCGCTCTCAACAAGCCTGCCAAGCCGAAAGCCTGCCCCGATTGGTCGGGGGCATGGTCGGGACAGGCCATTGCGGGATTTTTCAATACCGACAAACGGCGGCATCTTCGATTTTTGCTCAAAACGCAAACATATTCACTCAAGACACAAGACTGAAGACCCAAGACATTTTACGAACCAGACAACGGCGAATTTACGCAAATTGCGGCGGTTTAAACGAAACAATCTGCAAAGACTACACCTACCATTTGCCCGACGACCGCATTGCCGCCTATCCCGTCGAGCCGCGCGACACTTCCAAACTACTGGTTTACGATTCGGGAAACATCGGCCACCACGCGTTTACGCAACTCGCCGACTTTTTGCCCACTGGCACGCTGCTTGTTTTTAACGACACCAAAGTCATACCGGCCCGGCTGTACTTCCGCCGCGACACCGGCGCGTTGATCGAAATCTTTCTGCTCCAACCCGAAAACCACAGCCAGACCGTCCACCAAGCCCTTCGCCAAGTCGGCGAAACCACTTGGCATTGCATGATTGGCAACAAGAAAAGGTGGAAAGAAGGCGAAACCCTCACAGTCCAAGTTTCTGATGACGCGCAGGCCTATTCGGTGAAAGCCACTTTGGTGGATAACAAGCAAAATTTGGTTAATTTCCGATGGACTCCGGCGGATTGTCCTTTTTCGGAAATTCTGCCTCTACTCGGCGAGATTCCGCTGCCGCCTTACCTGAACCGCAAGGCCACGGCCAAAGATGCCGAAACTTACCAGACGGTTTACTCCAAAAAAGAAGGAGCCGTGGCCGCCCCCACCGCCGGGCTGCATTTCACCGAGCGGGTGTTTGACACGCTGAAAGCCAAAGGCATCGCCAGCGAATTCATCACGCTGCACGTGGGGGCGGGCACCTTTCAGCCCATCAAGGCCGAGAACGTGCTGCAACACCCGATGCACATCGAGCAAATCGTGTTCAGCCGCGACAGCGTGCGGCGTTTCTGCCAGCAACCCGACCGCATTTTTGTCGTCGGCACCACTTCGATGCGTAGCATGGAGAGCCTGTACTGGTACGGCGTGAAATTGCTCGCCAATGCCGACGCGCCTTTTTTCATCGAAAAGCTGTACCCCTACGAAGTGCCCGCACCGCTGCCTGGCGTGGCCGAGGCTTTCGGGGCGGTGCTGGCCCGTATGGAACGCCACGACTTGCGCGAAATCGCGGGCGAGACGCAAATCCTGATTGTGCCGGGCTATCCGTTTCGCGTGTGCAAGGGGCTGGT
>JALOMD010000079.1 GCA_025455595.1 Cytophagales bacterium
ACGCACAAGCGCAGCGACTGCTCGTTCAGGGCGCGGTTGTTCAGCGTGGTAATGTCGCGGTCACGGGGAAGACCGGGCGGGATTTTATATGGGAACAGGTTGCCGTTGCCTTCTGTGCTGTTCTCTTCAATGTTCACCGTACCCAGCGTAAACCGCGCGTCGTAGGCTTCGGGCGGCAGTTGCAGGCCACGATCCGAGAGGTTGTCGGGGAACACCCGCCACTGGTTGGCTACCAACTGGAAATTTGCCATCCGCAACACGTGCGGCTCGGCAAAATTGGTCAGGAACATCCGCATGAAACGGATGGACTTGAACCCTTGGATGTTGCCCACCTTGTCGGTGAACTCGCGGATGGGAATGCGGAACTGGTACCACTTCACCGGCTCGCCGCTGCTTGATGACTCGTTGACGGCCACGATGTACGGGTTTTTGCCTACTACCGTATCACCCGGCCGTATGCTCACCCGATACTGGTAGTATTCTTCCAGGCCGTTGATGGTCTGGTCGTTGTTCATGTCCTCGTTGTCGGGCAGTGTGGTGGCGGCGCGGGAAAAGTCCTGCCCGGCTGCCTCGGGCGAGTTGTTTTCGTAGCCGTTGAAGTTTTTGTGGCGTGCCAACAGCGGCCCGGTCGCGTCAACCGGGTGGATGAAGTTGTCGCCCGATGGGTCTTGCTGCACAATGGCCCGTGCCTGTCCGTTGCCGATGCGGTTGATGAACCGGCTGGCGAAGTATTCGTTCTCTTCCGTGCTGTTCAGGCCGTCAAGACCCACGTCTTGGCGCACGCGGGCACCGGAGGTATTGTCAAAAGCATTGTTGAGCCACTGTCCGCCGGGCACTTGGCCCCACCAAGGGGTGCGGCTGGCCGGGCGTTGCGGGTCGTTTTCGCTGATGGGCAGGCCGTTTTCGAAAGACTGGCGGCCGTCTTTCATCACGTCTTCCGAGATGTTGCCGAGATTAAAGTAGATGTCGCCGCCGTTCCGTTCCTCACCCGTGTAAGGGGTTGGTCTGATTCCGTCATTGATGTCCCCTCGGCGGCCTTTAATAAACGGATCCATCAGCCAGAACTCAATGTACTGTACGTTGGCGTTGTCAAAGTCAATGTCGTTGGTGATGCCCCGCGAAATGGCCGCCCAGTTCTGGCGCGGGTCGCTGGTGAGCCGACCCTGCGCGTCAAGGTTGGGGTTATAGTTGTACATGCCGCGTTCCTGCGGGAAATAGGCCAAGTCCATCGTCTGTAGGTTGGTCACTATTTGCAACTGCTCCTGGTTTGCAAACACCTCGCGCGGGTCAATAGAACGCACGTAGTGGTTTTGGATGTCTTGCTCCGAAACACCTTCGGGCAGGTTGTTGCGGTAAAAAGTGTTGTCAATGGTGTACCACGCCAGCTTGGCCCGCCGGTAGGTGTAGGGCAGCGAATCAGACAACGACTCGGCGAAAAGACGCGGCGTGGCTCCCAGCCGCCAACGCTGCTGCGGCAGGGCAGTCATGTTGAACGGCGTTTCGGCACCCTCGAAATCGTCAATGAACGAGTTGCCCCGCACCAGCGGAGCCACGCCCGGAAACAGTTTTGCAAACTCGCCGTTGAACGTTATCGTGGAAATCTCCTTGGTGGAGAGGAAGGGCAGTTTGTCAACCATGCGCGTCAGGAAACGCGAGTCTTTGCGCAAGTTCACGTCGAAGCCCAGCACCGTGTTGTTGGTGGGTTCGTTGCCCATTGCCACGCGCTGCAACAACGGCCGCTCGCGCATCCGCATGAGGGTGGCACCGATGGAAAAGTCCTTGTCAAAAACATACTCCGCACGGGCACCCATGAGGGTGCGCACTTGGTTTTGGAACAAGTCGGGTTGTTCGGAACGGATTTGCACCGGTTGCCCCGACTGCAGCACACCTTCGTTGAGGATGGTCACGCTGCCGTTTTCCACAATGTAATCCTGCCCCTGTATCAAAGGCCGCCCGCCCACGGTCACCACCACCGAGCGGGGGTCAACGCCCACCAGCCCCAACGGCACTTGGTTCGAGGCTCCGCTGGTTTGGTAGCTGCCCGTGATGAAAAACTTGTTTTTCTCGGCCACCTGCTGGGCTTCTTGCCGCGTGGACCGGTACAGGGTGTTGAACGAGTACTTGTTCACCAAAGCCAGTTCGTTCAAGGAGTCGAGCAACGGCGGCAGCACGGTGCGTCCCTCGCGGCGCGGACGGGTGAAGTAATTGGAACTGAACGGCTCCAGCACCGGGAAAAATATCCGCCCGAAGCGGCTGTCAACGGTCACGCCTTCCACCCAGTCGAAGTTTCCGTCGGGCTGGGGGTCGCCTTGCGGATTCAGCCGGTCAAGGTTGAACAGTTGCAGCAGCGGCACGTCCTTGGTGTTGGTTCCTTCTTGCAGGGTAGGGTTGTCCACACCCGTGATGTCGTCTTTGTAAACCACCCGCAGTTGGAAGCCGTCGCGGTTCAACTGGCCCGTGCCCAGCGAATACACGTTTTTCATCATCAGGTTCCAAGTGGGCAGGTCGAGGCGGATGGTGGCGGGCCGCAGCATCTTCAGGAACACCACGTCGCTCTGGTCGCGGTTGGCATAATCTTCCGACAACTCCCCCACTTTGTACGACCGGCCTTGGAAAGTGTACTCAAACGCCACGCCGAGGATTTCGTCGTTGCGCAGCGGCGAGTTCAGCGAAATGTACCCGAGTTGCGGATTGAAATTGAACTCGGTTTGTGTGAGCCGCCGCGCGCCGCGCAGCACCTCGAAATCGGTGCCGGGTTGCAAGCCGAACCGGCTGGCCTGCAAAGCGTTGGCCACCCCGTCCGAACTGCGGTACGGGCCGGTGTTTACTTCGCGGTACAGGTCGTTGGCATCGTTGCTGGCGGGTGTGTTGCCGCCATTGCCCCGGATGCGCCGGTTGAAAGGCGACGGGTCGCCGAGGTCAAGGAAAGCCACCAGGTTGCGCAGCCCTTCGGTGGTGTTGTTGCGGTTGGTCACATAGACCTCCACGCGGGTGATTTGCACGCCGGAGTTGATGATGGGCAGGGTGCGCAACGCGGGTTCGTAAAGGTTGCGAAAAAACTGCCCGAGGAAAAAGTGCCGGTTCTCCTCGTAGTCCGACACCTTGAACTCGAACCGCCGCCGTTGCACGCCGCCTTGCAGCGTGGTCTCGGTGATGCGTGCCCGCTGGTTTGCCAGTATGCCCGTCACATTGAGCCGCCCGAACCGCATCTGGGTCTTGAGGCCGAACAGGTTCTGCACGCCTTGAATCAACGTGCTGTTCAGCGGCATGCTCACGTTGCCGGCCTCTACTTTCTGCAAAATGTCGTGTTCGTAGCCGGTGTAGTCGAGCTTGAAGTTCTGCTCGAACTGGAAGCTGGCCTTGGTGTCGAAGGCACCGGTCATCTTCATTTTCTCGCCCACCTTGCCCGTGAAGTTCAGGTTGATTTGCTGGTCGAAGTTGAGCGGCAGGAAGAAACGCTGCTGCCGGATGGGCAGGTTGGGGTTTTGCACACGCTGCGACTGCACCCCGAAATCGAGCGTGACGAAGCCATTGGTCTGGAAATCAATGAAGTTGCCGCCGAACATACGGTCGAACACGGGGCTGATGTATATTTTCGGAATCAGCCGTCGGCCCGTCACTTCGCTTTTGCCGCCCGCCGCCTCGGTCTTGGACCGCCAGTAGTCGCGGGCCAGCTTGCGGTCGGTGTATTCGGAAAACTCGCGGTAGCTCAACGTGGTGGGCGGGCGGTAGTCCAGTCCGCCGATTTTTTCCTCGACCGTCACGTTGCCGCCCGTATCCACGCGGATGTCGGTCTTTACGTTGGCGGGTTCTTTGCCCAAGTTCAACGGCGAACGCGCCGGCCGGTCAGTGAACGGGTCGCCGTACCGGTCGCGTTTGTAGAACGACAAGCCGCGCTTGGGTTTGGGCAGCGTGTCTTTTACGAGTGTGTCTTTCTTGGTCGTGTCGGGCGGGGCTTGTGCCGTGTAATGGGCCAATTGCCGTCGGTTTCGCTCAGGCGCGTCGAACTCAACGAACGACGAGGCGAACGAACACAGTACACCGCCCGAAACCAACATGTAACTGGCTAACTTCAACGTGCGAAACGGAATGGTTTTCAGAAAAAGGAAGACGGCCCCCACCCGGCCTCCCCCAAGGGGGAGGAGAAGGGTAATAAGTGGCAGTGGACAGGCCGCAGTGACATTTTAGGCAAAAATTGCTCAAAACGTCCCAGCCAACTGCCACTGCCTGCTTTTTCTCCTCCCCCTTGGGGGAGGCCGGGTGGGGGCTTTTATGTGTCGGTTCGGCGGGTGAAATTACGCGCCTCCCTGCCCAAAGCTGGTTGAAACGCCGCTTGCATGTGGCGTGTGTATGAAAAGGTGCGAAAATTTCGTCGGGAAGGCCGAAAAGCCTGCCTTGGTCGCCAATCAACTGACTTTCAGGGCCAGCTTGATTACTTGCTCCAAAGTGGCTGCCGGGTTGCTTTTCAATACGGTCTCCACACTCTTTTCGGCCACGTTGCGCGGTATGCCCAGCGTTACCAGTGCAGTTAACGCCTCGTTGCGCAGGCTATTGCCAGAGGTAACCGGTGCCGTGGGCGAACCCGATGTAAGAAAAGCGTCTTTTTTGATTTTGTCGCGAAGTTCCAGCACCACACGCTGGGCGGTTTTGGCCCCGATTCCCTTCACGGCTTGGATGGTACGCACGTCTTCGGAAACAATGGCTTGCTGCACCTCAGACCACGTGAGCGAGGAAAGCATCATCAGGGCGGTGTTGGCTCCAATGCCCGACACACTGATCAAATCCAAGAAAATCTTCTTTTCGGCGCGTTCGGCGAAACCGTACAGCAGGTGGGCATCTTCCCGAACTTGGAAATAGGTGTAGAGGCGGCATTTCTCGCCGTCGGGCAGGGCACTGTAGGTTTGCAGGGAGATTCTGATTTCGTAGCCCACTCCGTTGACATCAATAATGACGTAAGCGGGTTCTTTGTGGGCGAGCTTGCCCTCAATGTAAGCAATCATGTGTAAGGGTGTTTCGGCAGAAAAAAGCGAAAAAGGTGTAAGGGAATGGCCTTTTTTTATGGAAAATATGCTGGTTGTCAGGCTGTGGTATTCAAACGAAAGCCACGGGGAAATATTATGAATGAGTCGGTTTGTTAATGGGCTAATTGCGTTTTGGGCAAAAATTGCCCAAAACACCTTTTGTTTTTAGTTGAACCGTCATTGCGAGCGAAGCGAAGCAATCTGTTGCCGGTAGCATCGCGAGCCTGTGGCAGAGCCATTTCCATGATTCGTCGGATTAGGGGATTAACATGATCATTCGCTTTTTAATCAAGGTAATCCCTCAATCCTGAGAAACGCAAGTTCGGCGAAGCCAATCAAGGTTCTGACAATTAAAGCCGTTTTAAGCAATTTTTGCCCAAAACGGCAAGACGTTCTTCGTAGCATTTTGCTACGAAGTGTTATGTTCGGTAGTCTGTGACTACCGGCGCGTAGCGCAATCGGCTTGATTTACAACGGCTTTTCGTGCTTCGCACGGGTAGTCAGAGACTACCGGCATAACGCTGCGAAGTCACAGACTTCGCAGAACTGACAGGTTCGGACAATAAAGGCGTTTTGGGCAAAAATTGCCCAAAACGCCTTGTGACTGCCAACTGCTGCGGCCACTGCCTACTCAAAAATCGCTACTGCGCTTCCACTACGGCGATGGCTACTACGTTCACAATCTCGCGGATGGAACTGCCGAGTTGCAACACGTGGACGGGTTTGCGCATCCCGATCAGAATCGGGCCGATGGCTTCGTTGCCGCCTACTTCCTGCAAAAGCTTGTACGAGATATTGCCGGAATTCAAGTCGGTGAAAATCAGCGTATTGGCACCAGACTCGGCCAGTTCGCTGAAAGGGTAGTTTTCTTGCAGCAGTTGCGTGTCAACGGCCACGTTGGCCTGCAGCTCACCGTCAATGATGAGGCCGGGGTATTTTTGCTTGGCTTTGCGCACGGCCTCAATCGCCTTGTCGGGCTGCTCGCCCGGCACCGAGCCGAAGTTGGAATACGTGACCACGGCCATGCGCGGCTCCACGCCGAAAAACCGCACCTTGCGGGCCGTCATTCCGATGATGTCCACCAGTTCGTCGGCGGTGGGGTTTACGTTCACGGTCGTGTCGGCCAAGAAATACGACTCGCCTTTGGCATTGGTAATCACGTACATGCCAGCCACGCGGTTCACGCCCGGCTCCACGCCAATCACTTGCAAGGCGGGCCGGATGATGCGGGCGTACTCTTTCGTAAGGCCCGAAATCAACGCATCGGCTTCGCCTTCGTGTACCATCATGGCCCCGTAGTGGTTGCGTTCCAGCATGATGCGGCGGGCATCGTAGAGGGTCATGCCTTTGCGCTGGCGTTTTTGGTACAGAATCTGCGCGTAGTGTTCTATTTTCTCGTCGGGCACCTCGGCCACGTCAATGATTTCGCACGCATCCAATTCGATATAATTGTCGGCCAAGATTTTCTCGATTTTCCGGCGGTTGCCAAGCAAAATCGGGATGGCGATGTGTTCGTCAATCAGAATCTGGGCAGCCTTCAGGATTTTGTACGTGTCGGCTTCGGCAAAAACCACGCGTTTGGGATGGCGGCGGGCTTGGGCAATAATCGGCGACATCAGCTTTTGGTTGATGCCCACGCGTTTTTCAAGCTGCTGGTGGTAGGCTTCCCAGTCGGTGATGTGCAGCCGGGCCATGCCCGAATCCATGGCCGCACGGGCCACGGCCGGCGAAATGGCGGTAATCAAGCGAGGGTCCAACGGCTTCGGGATCAGGTAGTTGCGCCCGAATATCAAGGCTTGGTCGTTGTACGCCTTGTTCACCGATTCGGGTACGGGTTCTTTGGCCAGTTCGGCCAAGGCCCGCACGGCGGCCAGTTTCATGTCCTCGTTTATTTCGGTGGCACGCACGTCAAGGGCACCCCGGAAAATGTACGGGAAGCCCAGCACGTTGTTCACCTGGTTCGGGTTGTCTGACCGCCCGGTGGCCATGATGGCATCGGGGCGGGCGGCGATGGCGGCTTGGTAGCTGATTTCGGGTTCGGGGTTTGCCAAGGCGAAAATAATCGGGTCGGGGGCCATCAGGGCCAAGTGTTCGGCCGTCAGCACGTTGCCCACCGACAGGCCGAGGAACATGTCTGCGTCTTTGAGGGCTTCTTTCAGGTCGCGCACGGGCCGGGTGGTGGCGTACTCGCGGCGAATGTCGTCGAGGTCTTCGCGGTCAACGTGCAAGATGCCCGCAATGTCGTTCATCACGATGTTTTCGCGGCGCACGCCCAGTTCCACGTACAGTTTCACGCAGGCCATGGCTGCAGCCCCGGCTCCGTTGACCACGATGCGAATGTCACCGATGTCTTTCTTTACGACTTCCAGCGCGTTCAGCAACGCCGCCGACGAGATGATGGCCGTGCCGTGCTGGTCGTCGTGCATGACCGGAATGTTCATCTGCCGCCGCAGTTCCTGCTCAATCACGAAGCATTCGGGAGCCTTGATGTCTTCCAGATTGATGCCGCCGAACGTAGGCTCCAGCGACTTCACGATGCGGATGAACTCCTGCGGGTCGGCGCAGTCAATCTCGATGTCGAACACGTCAATGCCCGCGAATTTCTTGAACAGCACGCCTTTGCCTTCCATCACAGGTTTGGAGGCATGCGGCCCGATGTTACCCAAACCCAGCACGGCCGTTCCGTTGGAAATCACAGCCACCAAGTTGCCTTTGGCCGTGTAGCGGTAGGCGTTTTCGGGATTGTCGGCGATTTCCTTGCAAGGCTCGGCCACGCCCGGCGAATAGGCCAGGGCCAAGTCAAGTTGCGAACTCAACACTTTGGTGGGCACCACTTCTATTTTGCCCGGTTGGCCTTGCTCGTGGTAAGCAAGGGCATCTTCGCGGCGAATCTTGAGCGGTGAAAAAGGGAGGCGAATACTCATGAGTCAGTTCAGGGATAAGAGGTCAGAAGTCAGGATAGCGGTGGAATGCTCTTGTGTCACACCAAGCGTTTTTCTTCCAAAGAGGCTGTTCAAAATCGCGTTTTAACGGTTTTAACTAAACACAGACACAGGCATGACTACAAGGCCGCGCAAAGTTAGCCGGAAAACACTCACAGAAAATTATTCTTGATGCTTCTGTACCTCGTTTCGCATTCGGGCGTTTTGGGCAATTTTTGCCCAAAACATATTATCCGGGCGGCTGTGCCGCCTTGCGTCCCGACGGGTCGGGAACGCCCAAAACGGCAAACGATGAACGACAAACGTCAAACGGCTTGTGGCTTTCTGAGCGGGATTTCAATGGTGACGGTGGTACCGGCAGATGTGCTGTCTATTTGGCAAATGCCGTTCAAGGCGGTTGCTCGGGAGCGGATGTTTTTCAAACCGATGCCCGTATCGTCGCCACCGGTCATGCCGATGCCGTTGTCGGCTACCAAAACCGTCAGCTCGTCATCGGTACGAACCACTTGCAGGGTGGCCACCGTGGCCGAGGCATGCTTGATTACATTGTTGACCAGTTCGATGCATATCGGATACACGTTTACTTCGACGGATTTGTCCAACGGTTTCTCCAGTCCGAAAAGGTCGAGTTCCAGTTGTAAACGCCCCCCACTATTGACGGCTTGGGCAAAACGCACCAGAGCCGGGGCCAATCCTTCCCGTTCCAGCGTTTCGGGCAGCAGGTGGTGCGAGATGTTGCGCACTTCCACGCAAGCCCCGGCTACCATGTTCAATACGTTTTCGTACAATTTGCGTTCGGCAGACGAAAGGTGGTCGGTTCGCATGGCTTCCAGGTTCAGCTTCAATGCCGACAGCAGGCCGCCCAAGTTGTCGTGCAGTTCGTTGGCCACGCGTTGGCGTTCTTGCAACTGGCCTTTTACCAATGCCTGCGTGATTTCCTCGTTTTTGCGGCGCAGTGCTTCGTTTGCTTTTGCTATTTCGGCAGTTCGCAGTTGCACGCGTTCCTCCAGTTGGCCCGAAAGCGTTGTCAGATACTGATTGATCCGGGCCAGTTGCTCACGTTGATGGTCAAGTTCTTCTTTCTGCCGAATGATTTCGCTCGTCCGCTGCTGCACTTGCTGCTCCAAGTCGGTTTGTCGTTTGCGCAACGAACGCACCCGCAAGCGGTGGACGGCCAACAGCAGAAGCAACGCCAGCACGACAGCCGGTGCCTTGAACCACCAAGTGGCCCACCACGGCGGGGCGATGGTCACCATGACCGACAGCCACTGTTTGCCCCAAACACCCTTGTGGTTGCTCTTTACCCGAAACTCGTATTGGCCGGGTGCCAACTGCGCATAGCTTACATACCGGCGGTTGCCAGCAAAAACCCAGCCCGGATCAACACCCACAAGCCGGTAGGCATACTCGGTCTGGTCAGGCGTACGATAGTCCAACGCAGCGAAACCGAAAGACACAAAGTTTTGATTATGCGCCAGTGCAATGTTGCGATGCAAACACGCACTGGCCTGTAGGCCGTGTTCTTTGTCGAAAACCTTGAAAGAAGTAAGCAGGATGGGATGCGAATGACCCGGCGGCTGTAGGCTGTCGGGATGGAACAC
Source organism: Cytophagales bacterium (assembly GCA_025455595.1). Classification (GTDB taxonomy): domain Bacteria; phylum Bacteroidota; class Bacteroidia; order Cytophagales; family 172606-1; genus Xanthocytophaga. The sequence goes on from JALOMD010000079.1 coordinate 9,565, forward strand.
CGCCAAGCCGAAGCCGCCGCCCACGTAGATTTTGCCCGTCTCGTCCCGAACCATCGACACGCCGTAGTGCCCGGCCAGTTGCTGTTCGCGGTAGTGGGTGACTTGGCCGCTGCGAATGTCAAGTTTGGCAAGGCCAGACGCAGTGCACATCCAAACGTTGCCGTGGGTGTCGGTCATGGCACTGTAAATGGTGCCGATGTCGGTTTCGCTATGGCTTCGGAAACGTTCGAAACGCCCTTTGGCAACATTGAACTTGACCAGTCCTTGGCGTTGGGAACCCAGCCAAAGCACGCTGTCACCGGAGCTGTGCAGCGACAGCAGGTAAGGGGCTGGCTTGCCAACTGCGTTGAACGCTTTGTGGGCGTAAAACGTGAACCCACCGGTGGCCGGGTCAAGGCGCACCAAGCAGTTGCGAGGCGTAACCGAACCCAAGGGGCTGTTAGGTATCTCCGATAAATAAAACACATGCTTGCGTACGCCCTGCTCAACCGTTTCGAGGAACAAGGCTTGCCTGCCCTGCCCGCCCCAAGAAGGCTGTTGCCGTGTGGGGTCGTAGGTGCGGATTTGCCCCGTCCGGGTGTTTAGGTACGTAATTCCTTGCGCCCAACTCCCCAACCAGATGGAAAGCGGCTCGTCCCGGAAGCCGTCTGCAAAGTAAGTGGTCTGCGACAACGTATCGTTCACATGCGGGCTGAATACCTCCATTGCGGTTCGCCTGCGCGCAATGTCGTAACGTGTGAAGCGTCCTTCGGTTTCTTTCCAAAGCCACTGCCCCACCTGTTGGATAGAATAGATGGAGAACGGCTTACGCTTGTCAAGCGAATGTCCCTGCAAACGGCCCGAATGACTGTCCATGAAATAGAAACCGTTGTCGGTGCCAATCCAAACGCCGGGCGTGGCCCCGTCGCGGCCAGCGGCGAGGGTGGTGATGGTGTTGGCGGTTATGCCTTTGGGTTTGTCGAACTGGTAAAAGCTAAACGCATTGAATGTCAAGTCAACGAGATTCACTCCGTCTCCAAACGTAGTGATCCAGAGCATCTTCTGGTGAAGGCTAATGCTGTGCAAATCATTGATGGCCAGCGTATTAAGTTCGCCAGCAGCCGATTTGTACCGTCGAACACGCCCCGAATTCAAGTCAACTTGATTCAGTCCTGACCGAGTGGTTACCCACAAGTGACCATCAACCTCCACCATACCACGCACGCGATTGTCGCTGAGGCTGTTGGCATTGCCGGTTTGGTTCTGGAAACGCCGTTTTACCGCATGGTCGTCCAGACCCACTCCGTACACGCCCGTTTCGTTACCGACCCAAAGGACAGGTAGGCTGGGTGAAACCTGTAACGAAATCACCGTTGCACTACCGAGTTTGTGAATTCTGTACTGTTTCTTGGCCGGGTCAAACGCAAACAATCCGCTCGTATTGGAGCCAATCCAGACCGTCAGTGCGCCGTTTTGCCGCGCAACCGCCAAGCCGGTGAATTTCATCAGGTCAACGCCAGAAGGATTGCGAAAAACGTAGGTCTTGCACTTGTGGGTATGCAAGCAATACCGCACCAGCACGCTGGTCTTGTGGTCTGCCAATGTGCCGCATACCCAAACGTGGTCGTTGTCCAGCAGCAAGCCGCCTATGTGGTACAAACGGCTGAAGTAAGGCGGAAACCCGGCCGCCGCATCGGCTTTCCTGGGTTTGCCAGAGGCTTTGTCGAATATCCAAAGCCCCGAATGGTGCAAGCACCCAAGCCAAAGGTTGCCGTTCACCTCCAGGATGTGGCCCACCGCAAAGTCGCCCTGCACCTCATTGTCGTAATGGCGGTACTCATAGCCGTCGTAGGAATAAAGCCCTTCGTCAGTCCCGAACCAAACCAACCCGTTTGAGTCTTGGTAAGTGCAGTATATCTCGCGTAACGCAAACGTCGGCGGACAGGAAAGCCGACTGAACGCCGGGTCGCGAGCCGCTGTTACTCCTAACACCATACAAAATAAAAACGAAGCAAGGCCGATTCGTTTGACAGACATTCCAAGAGGTCTAAAAGGTTGAAATACGGTCACTCTGAACGGAAATTTAGGTATTTTCCGCGAATTCTTCTACTTTCGTCAAGCGAAGTTGATTTTTTGAAAACAGAGGCGGCGCGGAACAGCCTGGCCATGGCGAGCAGGCATCCGGGGCGAGCCACAACTGTTCACTATTTGAAATAATGACGAAGATAATTATTGCTGACGACCACCGCTTATTCCTTGACGGAATGGCCGCAATGCTTGACCAGTTCGAGGGAGTCAAGCTGGTGGGCAAGGCCAGCAGCAGTGAACAGGTAATGGAGTTGCTGCGGCAGAAGCCATGCGACATCGTGCTGATGGACATCGGCATGCCTGTTGTCAACGGTTTGGTGGCGGCGCAGCACATTATCCAAGAGTTTCCGCAGGTAAAAGTGGCGTTGGTAAGCATGACCGTCACGCCGGAATACGTAAAAGAGGCCCTTCGCTCTGGCGTTTGGGCATATATTCTCAAGGACTCAAGCCGGGAAGAGTTGCAAAAAATGATTCAGATGTTGGCCGACGGCAAGAAATATTTCGGTGAAGCCGTGATATTGAACTTGGCTTACGAGTACATGCCCGAGACAGCAGCCAGCCGCGTCACCCTCACCATCCGCGAAAGGCAAGTGTTGCAACTGATGGCGCAGGAACTCACTGCCCCCGAAATTGCCCAGAAACTCTATATCAGTAAAGATACCGTGGAAACCCACAAGCGGAACATGTTGAAAAAACTCGGGCTGAAAAACTCGTACGCCCTGATAAAGTACGCCATTCAGAACGGCCTCATATAAGTACCCGGTCGTTAGTCGTTAGCTTTTAGCTTTTAGCAAAAACTAAAAGCAATTGATAGTCAAGAACTTACACTCTTCCTTGTACATCGAAAATAACGTACACTAATTTCTGCCGGGCACTTAAAGTAAAAGGCTAAACAAAAATTTGAACATGTTTGGCAAAGACAAGCCGTTCGCTTGCCCACCCATCTTCCACAAACTCGCATGTAACGGAACCCCTGTTCCACCCTCCGCAAGCGTTTTGGGCAAAAAATGCCCAAAACGCTCTTCTGTACAATCCCAATACCAGATTTAAAGATTGACTGCGTATTCAAATTCACAAGCCATTGATTCCCAGTCAATTCATTATTCAAAATTCGGCATTCAGCATTCAGAATTGACATTGGCATCCCCAAAAGTAGGTAGATAAAAATCCTTGAAATACGGTATATGAAAATCCGGCGACTGGGGATTTACGGGCATTCCTATTATGTCCATCTTTGTCGTACTCCGGCCCCGTTGTTAAAGTGTCAAACAGACAACAGTCAATCCGTACACCCACTTGCTTTTCTATGCTTCATAAACAATCGAGTCCTGGTCCGGCCAGCCGCCCGGAAAAGAGTGAAATAGCTTCTCTGGAGCGGTTTTACAACAGCAATCGAACCGAGTTTCTCAAATGGGCTTACAAACAGTACGGCCTTGCTTCTGATGATGCGATTGACATTTACCAAGACTCGGTAATCATCCTGTTCGAGAACATGCAGAAAGGCAAGTTGAACGATTTGCAATGCACTACAAAAACGTATTTCTACGGCATCGCCAAAAACCTGGTCTTTGCGTACATGAAGCGACGCGGGCGGCAAATGGAGTATTTTGACGGTTTTCTGAACAACGGAACCGCCGAAGCCGTCGTGCCGTCGCCTGATGCGGAACCGGACTGGGTGGATACGGCACTGGAAGTGATGGACAAGACACTGCGGAGCCTGAACCACAAGGGGCAGACCATCATGTATTTGTTTTACCATGAGAAGAAAACCCTGCGGCAGATTGCCCAAACGCTTGGCTACAGTAATGAAAGCGTATTGAAAACAACAAAGAACCGGTACAGGAAGGCCTTGCAAGAAAGAATGCAGGCCGAGATGGAAAGGCAAAACGCCGCTTGACCACCAACGGGCAACGGTGCTACAAGTCGAGAACGCATTTTCAACGAAAAACGCCCAAAACGCATTTGTACAAATGCGTTTTGGGCGTTTTTCGTTGAAAATGCAATAGCAATACCGACGACCGAGCACCGGTCGGCAACAGGTTCCATCAACCCACGATCAACTGTTGGCCGGCTTTCAGTTCGTTGCCTTTCAGGTTGTTGAGTTTCCGCAAGGTTTCCACGGGGATGCCGTGGCTGCGCGAGATGCTCCACAGCGTGTCGCCGGGCTGTACTTGATAGACCCGGCCATTCGGCTTCTTGGCCGCGCTGCTTGGCAATGCTTGGGGAACTTGAGCCGCCGCCACGCTTTGATTGCCTTGGTCGGTTTTCAATTTCTTTGCCGTACGCGCCTGCACCCAGACGGCCAGTTCTTGCCCGGCCTTGATGGTGCTGCCACGCAGGTTGTTCCAGCGGCGCAACTCACTCACGCCTACATCGTACAGTTCGGCAATGCGGCCCAGCACATCGCCTGATGCTACCGTGTGCGTCACCTTTTTGCGTCCGGCCAGAGCCGCCACTTCCTTGCGGTGCGCCTCTTCCTTCGCCTTGCGACGCGCCTCAGCGGCTTTGCTCACGCTGGCGGCCATCACCGAAGCATCAAATGCGGGTGCTTCGGCAACAGGCTCGGCTTGCGGCTGGTTGCGCGAGGCGGCCAGCATCATGTCGGTGCGGTATTCGCGCAGCACCAACGCTTTGGACTTGGGCAAGTGCAGGGGGTAGTTTTTCAGATACGCCGGGACTACTCCTTTTTTCAAGTGCGGATTCAGGGCTTGGATGTCTTCCACCGCCACGTCCAATTCGGTCGCAAGTGCTTTCAAATCAATGGCTTGTGCGATATGCACGGTGTCTGCCTCGACAAACGGCCTCGGATTGGGAATGTCGAACATGTAGTCTTTGTGGTAGGCCATCACGTAGGTAGTGGCTACGTACAACGGCACGTAAGAGCGGGTTTCGCGGGGCAAAAAAGGATAGATTTCCCAAAAACTGGTGCGGTTGCCAGCCCGGCGGATGGCCCGCCGTACAGCTCCCGGCCCGCAGTTGTAACCGGCCATCGCCAGCTCCCAGTCGCCGAACAAGTTGTGCAGGTATTTCAAATAAGCACAAGCCGCCCGGGTTGACTTGTAAATATCCATGCGTTCGTCCACGTAGCCGTCTTGGCGCAGGCCGCTTTCTTTGCCGGTGCCAGGCATGAACTGCCACAAGCCCACGGCTCCGGCCCGCGAAACGGCTTTTGGGTTCAGGGCCGACTCCACCACGGACAAGTACTTGATTTCTTCCGGCAAGCCGTTGCGCTTCAGTTCGGCCTCGAAAATCGGGAAGTAGAAGGATTGCTGGGTGAGGACGCGCCGAATGTACTCGCGTCGGCGCATCGTGAAAAGTTCGATAAATGCGCGGATGTCTTTGTTGTAATGCAACGGCACACCGCCTTCAATCAAGGCGAGCCGGTCTTTGATTACTTCGTCGTCAAACGTGAAAGCGGTATCGGGTAACGTGGCTCGTACGGTGTCTTCTTCGTCGGGAACTATCACCAGTTCCTCTATCGGCAGGGGGCCGACTGGCTCTTGGGCTTGGGCAGCCTCAACTGCGAAGAAAGCGATGAAAAAAGCAGAGATGCAAAAAATACAAAGTTGCGCGGCTTGGCGCGTCAATCGCGTCAACGAATAAGTCATGTCTCACATGGGTTAGTAGCTCCGAGGTCACTATTTGGAACGGTAAAACTAACGATTGCTCGCGAAAAACCGCGAACCTATGTATTTTTATTCGTAAAAGTGCAGTTTTTTGAAAGTGACCGACGGCGAGAATTTTGCAATTTTGCCAGCGACAAACCAAACCTTTATAGGGTTCAAAACCCTATAAAGGTTGCACGCGGGCGTTTTGAGCATTTTTTGCCCAAAACGCCCGATGAAAAGCGTCAGGCTTGTTTTCCCCTTTTCTCCAATTGCTTCCCGAAAGCAAACAAAGTTTCCTCCGAGAAAGCATCACCCATGATTTGCAGGCCGATGGGCAAACCGTTGGCATCGGTGCCGGTGGGCAAGGCAATGCCCGGAATACCCGCCACGTTTGCCTGCACCGAAAATATGTCGGCCAAGTACATTTGCAGCGGGTCGGCGGTGTTTTCGCCGAGGCGGAAGGCGGTAGTAGGAGCCACCGGCGAAAGGATGAAGTCGTGGGCAGCGAATAGTTCGCGGGTTTTGTCTTGAATCAACCGCCTCACTTGCTGGGCCTTGGTGTAATACGCATCGTAGTAATCGGCACTGAGCACGAACGTGCCGAGCAAAATGCGGCGTTTCACTTCCTCGCCGAAACCCTCCGAACGGCTTTGGCGGTACAGGTCGTCAATGGAAGCGGCGTTCGGGCTGCGGTGGCCGTACCGCACGCCGTCGAAACGCGACAGGTTCGAGCTTGCCTCGGCGGTGGTGAGGATGTAATAGGTCGGCAGGATGTATTCGAGCAGCGGGAAGTCAACGGCTGTCACGGCATGGCCTTCGCTTTTTAGCCAAGAAAGCGTTTCACGTATGTTTTCGCGAATTTCCGGCTGAATCGCCTCGCTTTCCACGGTTTCGCGGATGTAAGCTATTTGGAATTTTCGTCCGCCCGCCGTTGCCTCGCTGTAACGCCCCACTGGACGCTGCGAAACAGTGCTGTCCCACTCGTCGGCCCCGCTGATGACTTCGAGCAGCAAGGCCGCGTCGTCAACGTTGTGCGTCAGCGTGCCGATGCAGTCGAACGACGAGGCGTAGGCGACAAGCCCATGCCGCGACACGCGTCCGTACGTCGGTTTCACGCCTACCAACCCGCAAAACGCCGCCGGTTGTCGCACCGAGCCGCCCGTGTCGGAACCGAGCGAGGCCAAGCACATGCCTGCCTGCACCGCCACCGCCGAACCGCCCGACGATCCGCCCGGCACGCGGTCGGGGTCGGCGGCATTGCGCACCGGCCCGAACGCCGAGTTCTCGTTCGACGAACCCATCGCAAACTCGTCGCAATTTTGCCGCCCGATGATAAT
>JALOMD010000736.1 GCA_025455595.1 Cytophagales bacterium
GCAAGACCCGTTCAACAACGTCACCCGGACGTGCATCGAGGCGATGGCCGCCGTGCTGGGCGGCACGCAGTCGCTGCACACGAATGCGCTGGACGAAGCCCTTGCCTTGCCCACCGATTTTTCGGCCAGAATTGCCCGAAACACCCAACTTTTCATCCGCGACGAAACGCAGGTGACCAAAACGATTGACCCGTGGGGCGGCAGCTATTACGTGGAATATCTGACGAATGCACTGGCCGAAAAGGCATGGCAACTGATTGAAGAGGTGGAAGCGATGGGCGGCATGACCAAAGCCATTGCCGAAGGCTTGCCCAAGTTGCGCATCGAAGAGGCCGCCGCCCGCAAACAAGCCCGCATTGATTCGGGCAAGGACAAAATAGTAGGCGTAAACTACCTCAAACCCGACACTGACACAACTATTGAACTGCTGGAAGTGGACAACACTGCCGTCCGCAATGCCCAACTTGCCCGGCTGCAAAAAGTGAAAACCGAACGGGACAATGAGGCGGTGCAGCGGATTTTGGAGCGGATTACGCAAGAAAGCCTCCCCCCAGCCCCCTCCCAAGGAGGGGGAGACAAGACTCCTCCCCCTTGGGGGGAGGCCGGGAGGGGGCTTGGTTTACTCGCCCTTGCCGTCGAAGCGGCGCGTGCCAGAGCCACGCTGGGCGAGATTTCTTCGGCGATGGAAAAAGCCTTCGGGCGTTACAAAGCTGTCACTAAATCCATTACCGGTGTGTATATGCACGAAGCCGCACAAGACTCCACTTTCCAAAAAGCCCGCCAACTCTCCGACCGATTCGCCGAACTCGAAGGCCGCCGTCCGCGCATTTTGGTGGCCAAAATGGGACAAGACGGCCACGACCGGGGAGCCAAAGTAATCGCCACGTCCTTCGCCGACTTAGGCTTTGACGTGGACATTGGTCCGCTGTTCCAAACACCCGAAGAAACCGCCCGCCAAGCGGCTGAAAACGATGTACACATTGTGGGGGCTTCGTCGCTGGCGGCGGGCCACAAGACGCTGATTCCGCAGCTGATTGATGAGTTGAAAAAATTAGGTCGGGAGGACATCATGGTCGTGGCCGGGGGCGTGATTCCGCCGCAGGATTACGATTTTCTGTACCAGGCCGGGGTGCAAGGTATCTTCGGGCCGGGAACGGTGATTGCCGTGGCCGCGCAGGATATTTTGCAAAAACTGATGCCGGAGTTGTCTGAACCTTGATTCGTAGGATTAAAGGATTAATTTTCATTTTCGGACAGGATTGCAAGATGAACGGGATCTTTTAATCTTGGCAATCCTTCAATCCTACGAATCAGGGTTCTGACAAAAGCGTTTTGAGCAAAAATCTGTCAAAACTGCCGACTTGACAGAAAATAGTATCTTTTTGGAACGCGAAACCCTACATGAAAAACAATAAAAATACAATCACTGACACCATAGACCAACTGGCGAACAACTACGATTTGCATGAACTGAACCAGTTTGCGCAAGGACTGTCGCCGTCCGAAATCCAACTGTACAAAACCGAACTGACCGATGCCTACTTGCGCATATTCTCGATGTGGCATTACGATTGGGTTTGCGACAAAATAGAAACCGATCCTGCCGATCCCGAAAGTTTCGTCAGGGATTTTATGCTGGGCCTCGTGGAGGATGCCGAACGCATTGTTCCCGGCCTCACTTTGTACGCCGAACGTGGCGACTGCTACCGACTGCTGGCCGAGTTTCCTGCAACACCCGAAACAAGACTGGCCTATTTGCAGCAAGCCATTGAAATCTACCAAAAAGCTGTAAAAAACGCAGGTTTTACACAACTCCATTCCACCTTGGCCAATACGCTCCTCGACCGGATGCAACTGACCGGGCAATTCGAAGCTCCGGTATTGGAGGAAGCGTTACAACATTACCAATCGGCGTTTGCTACGTTTTCAGAACACATTTTTTCTCAGTTTCTGAACGCCGCCTTTCGCCTGCTCAATCTTGACTTCGCGGACAAATGGCAATGGCACAATCGTTTTCTGAACGAACTGTCTGTTGCTGCTACCCGTTTTGCCGAACAAGATTCTTTTGTCTATTTGATTTGGTTTAACGGACTGACTGGACTGCTGCGTTACGACGAGAACAAACTTCCTGCCGACTACGCTGAAGAAATACAGAAAAAATCCATTGAATTGCTGGCGTATGTACAAAATTATAAGACAGAAAACCAAGACAGGCTAAACCGATTGGGGTCTGCTTTTGAATGGGCGGCCAAACAGACAACAGATGTTTCAGAAAAGCTTTTTTACCACGAAACAGCCCTCAAGTTTTTCACTCAAGGCCAGTACGTCAATCCGGCGGCGTGGACTTTTCCGGTCTATGCTACCAATGTGCTGATGGCAATGGCAAAAATCTATCAGCAACAGCAGGATACAGAAAAAGTGATCGAATTGTTCGAGGCGGGAAAGGGAATATTCGCCAAAAATACGCATCCAAACGATTTTCAATTGGTTATCTACTGGGGTGATTTCTTGGTTGAATACGCCCGGCTGGCTCACAATTTTCAATCGCCCGAAATTTTGCGGGAAGCCGAAAACAAACTGCTGATTGCCAAAGAACAAGGCAAACAACATTATTCGCGTCCCTACCTGTCTTTGGCAAAAGTGGCTCTAAAATTGGGCGACAAGGCGAAATGTCTGTCAATTTTGCAAGAATGCCAGACTTTGTTCGGAAAATATTACGACCGACACCCGGCTTTGGAAGATGAGGATTTCCGCGAAGTTTGGCTGGAATTGGGTTGATTTGGAACAAGGGTTTTGCCTTCTGAAAAGATACTATTTTGTCTGAACCCTGATTCGCAGGATTAAAGGATTGCCTTGATTGAAAAACGACTCATCATGTTAATCCCTGAATCCTGCGAATCAGGGTTCAGACGAAAGCGTTTTGGGTAAAAAACGCCTAAAACGCTTTCGTCTGCGTCAGTTCCGCTCCGAGAACTTCAACTCCTTGATTTTCGCCAAGTCGTCTTTGTGGACGGTGCCGTAGATGACGCGTCCCGAAATGCAGTTGCACGCCAAGCAAACGGCTTCAATGTCGCGGTTCTGCACAATGCTGGTTCCGTCGAAACGGATGTTTTTTTCCCGCATAAATGCCTCAATGTTGTTCAGCGTTTGTTCGTCCGTGGTGCCGCGCTGCCACGGGTCGGCGCACTGGGTTTCGCCGTACATCACGTCAATGTAGTCAGGATTGGGTTCGGGCGAGGTGCTTTCGCATTGGAAGGCGCACAGCAGCAACAACAAAACGGCAATGATAGCATAGGTTTTCATAGTAGT
>JALOMD010000737.1 GCA_025455595.1 Cytophagales bacterium
CGACTACCCGAACGCCATTGGCGGGGTGGCATTGATTCTGTTGGTTCTGTTCTCGCTGGTGCCGCTGCAAGGCTACATCGAACGCAAACGTCAGACGCGCACCTACCGCATTGTGTTCAACCAGTCGGACGGCGACATTGCGCACTATGAGAAGCTGTTCGGCAAGTTCAAGTTGAACGCGCACCGGGTCAAGCACAGCCGCGTGGGCAGCCAGATCACCGGCCAGTGGGCGGCCTCCGGCTCGGCCAAGAACCACGACAAGTTCACCGACCACATGCTGGGAGAGAACCAAGTGCAGGAGTTTGATTTTTGATTTGAAAACGGCATCTGTCTAAGATTTTTCCGTCGGATACCGTTTTGAGCGATTTTTGCCCGAAACGCATTGTTCCGCAGGGGTCGGCGTTGCCTCAATCATACGATACGGAAAATACTGGGGAATCTCGTAGCATCCTTCGGAACAATGGTTCTTTTGGCATGGTAGTTGAGTGAGCCAGGCCATACTAAACTATTCGTGAACCCATGAAATCAGCTTACAATCTCCTTCTCCTTTGCCTGTTGTTGGGCAGTGCCGCGTGTAAAAAAGAAAACCGTCTGTCAGGAAACAAAATCACCAACGTATCCTTTTCCTATTCCTCCGGAGAAATGCTGAGTATAGACGGCACGTACATAGACGACGTTGGGAAACGCATTTTCATTCATCCGCTTGCTTTCGGCGGAGCCAACAAAGATATTTACGAGGTTCGCTTCGATGTTTCGCCGGGAGCAACCACGAATCCGGTTTCGGGTACTAAACTTGATTTGTCAACACCCGTCACAATCACTGTTACCGCCGAAGACGGCAGCAAACAAGAATACAAAATTGTGCGGAGTTTGGTTGAGTTGCAAACGGCAGGTCGCGTTCCCCAAGGTGGCGGTTCAATTGGCGTATCTACTTTCCTACGCTTTGCCAAAGAAAGAGGCATCTTTCAAAACGCCACGAAAAAAACTTTCAACTTGATTTTAGGCAAGATAGAGCCGGATCGTAACGGTGTTTCCGACGATCATTTTTCAATGACTCTTGTGAAAGGAACAACACAGAGCGAAAACTTTACCGGAACTTATACGGGTTCTGCTATTTCGGATGTGGCTATCAAGTGGTCATTGTCGCTGGGTTACGGAACGATAGACGCTGACAGCAAGGTGGTCGTTACCGCCTACGACCCGGTTATGAAAATGTATTCCGGCACAATCGAACACTTGCAAAGCACGTATGAAAGCACACCACAGGCACCGACCAGTTTCATTCGTACTACGGGCTATTTCGAAAACATTCCATTGGTGGAGTAGCCAAAACAGTATCTTTTGCAATGCCCAAACCCCAGCCACAACCAACAAGCTGGGGTTTGTTTTTGTAGAGAGACAAGAACTTTGCCGTTTTAGGCAAAAATTGCCCAAAACGGCCTGTGAGACTCCTGTCGGATTTAGCTTCGCCGAATCAACGTTTCGCACTCCGCCGGACGTGGCAGGCAGGCTCACGCATGGGCTACAAATTCACTTTCAACGCTTTGGCAATCTGATGGCTGTACAGCCGGCCAATAGGTAGTTCCGTACCTTCAACAGACAGGTGCGTGGCTGTGTACGAACGGATTTTGTCCAAGGCCACGATAAATGAGCGGTGTATGCGGAGAAAATTGGCTTCGGGGAGCATTTCTTCCAAGGCACTGATGCTCTGTTTGACTACCAACGGCTTGGCCTCTGAAGTGGTGATTATCTTGATGTAATCCTTCAGGCTTTCCACGTACAGAATCTCGTCGGTGAGCACTTTCACCATTTTCCGATCCACGCGGAAATAGAGGAAAGCTTCTTTGTTAGGTTGGTAGGTTCTGTCTTCCAAAACGATACTATTTTCCACCTTCATCACTTTGGAAATAGCCTTCAGAAAACGTTCCAGCGAAATCGGTTTCATCAGGTAGTCCACGGCATCCAGTTCAAAGGCTTCGACGGCGTAGTCGCGGTAGGCGGTGGTGAAAATCACTTTCGGCGGGTGGCGCAACGTCCGCAGAAAATCGGTGCCGAGCAGTTTGGGCATCTTGATGTCCAGAAACATCAAATCCACCGGCTTTTCCTGTAGCACGCCGAATGCTTGAATTGCGTTGTGACACTTGGCAACCAGTTCCAGCCCTTCTACCGTGCCGATGTGCGATTCGAGTACATCCAGGGCCGGCGGTTCGTCATCCACGAGTAAGCATTTGAGTTTCATGGTTTTTGGGCTGTTAGCAATTAGCTTTTGGCTAATGCAATTAATTGAGATTGCGCAGAAATTTGTCTTTTGGGCAAAAAACACCTAAAACGCGTTTCTGTACAGAACAGTAGTCTGACATTTGGAACTTCTTAACAAAAGTGTTCTTGTCATGCCGACGATAGGAGGCATCTGGCCTGTGTGTCACGCATCTTCAAGGCATTCGCGTATCTATGCGCCGGATTCCTCACTTCGTTCGGAATGACAAAGCCAGACATTAGACAGAAACGTTTTGAGCAAATTTTGCTTAAAACAATATTAGAATTTGTCTAATGTTTTTTACGCCTGCATCCGGCCAGAGGCCGAGTGACAGTTGCCACCACGCTCTGAGCGTGACATCTGAGTTAACTGAAAGCAACGCTAATTAACTACAGTAACTTCTGAACTAAGAACCGATGAAGTTGAATCCTTGCGAACACTTAACTCATCGGATTGTACAGAGGAAATTTCATTTAACTCAAGCGTCAGATTGACAACGAAAATTTCGTTCTGTGCAGAAATTTTCAGTTCGTGCCGACCCGGATAGATTAATTCGAGTCGCTTGCGAACGTTTTGCAATCCGATACCGCCGCGATTGCTCTCCATCGGCGCGTCTTCGTTTTTACTGTTAATCAGCTTGAATTTCAATATTTTTTCTTCGACCGACAAATCCAGACTTATCCACGCCTGTTCAATCTGTTCGCTGGAGCCGTGTTTGAAAGCGTTTTCAACGAACGGCAACAGCAGCAACGGCGCAATGGTTTTGTGTTCAATATCGCCGGTAAAATTCAGCGACACCTCTACCCGGCTGCCGTAGCGCATCTGTTCCAATTCCGCGTAGTTTTTAAGTATCTGTATTTCTTTTTTGAGCGGCACTTCCGGCACGTTGCATTCGTACAGAATGTAACTGAGCAAGCCGGACAGTTTCAGCACCACTTCCGGCGATTGGTCTGATTTGGCCAGCGTGAGGGCGTACAGATTGTTCAGTGTATTGAACAGAAAATGCGGATGAAGCTGGGCTTTGAGCAGTTGCAGTTCGGCAGTCAGTTTCTCTTTCTCAGTTTGTTGCAACGCCTTCTGTTTCAGGTACCAATGCTTGGAAAGTTTGATGGCCGTGGCGAATCCGGCAATGGTAAGGCCGCCACGCAGCCCGGCCATCAAGGCGGCACCTAAAGGCGACCGTCTTGCAGAAGAAATATTGGCCGTTGCTGAATTTCTCAGGTGTTTGCTCGCCAATTCACCCAACATGGTGTGAAATCCCTCCACCAGAACTTCGCTAACAAACACCGAGACCAACAGCGACAGAAATACACACACGACCAAACCGATGAACAGAAGAACGTATTTCTCTTTGAAAAAATAGCGAGGCAACAGAAAATACAGAATCAGGTAGGTGAGCAAGGCGTGATTGATGGTGAACAAAATTGCATCACCAAAAGAGGAAAGGAAGATGAGCCACACAGGTATGTTGAATTTTCCGGGTACGCCATGAGAAATTGGAATAAATCCGTAGAGAACCGCCGAGAACACGATAAAAATCGACCAAAACGTAGCATGACGCGCCACCCGGTGGCGGGGCTTGTTGGAAAACACGAAATCGTAGCTGAAGAACCGCATGGGAAAAGGTTTTTGCTTACGAAAGATACACGAATTGCCAACGAAAAGCACAAAAACAGGCGATTTATAGACAAACTACAGCTAATCGTCGCCGAACGACAATTGGCGTGGACAAACGGCATTGACGGTCTGCACGGTGCTGTATCGGTTCCGCCGCCCGCCGCCGGGCGATTATCCAAGCGGCGCGTCGGGGCGTGCCGTACTTTTGAATCAACAATCCCACAGAACTGGGTTGATGTTTCACGCTAAACTTTTTCTACAACTATGAAAACTTTTCGATTACTGATGTCCGCTTTTGTCGTGGCGGCTGCGCTGCACACCACGCCGGTTTCGGCCCAAGAGCCTGCCGCTTACTGGATTGTGGAAACCAATGTCAAGACAAAAGATTACACGATTGTGCGGTTTTACAGCGGCTCGCACGAACTGTTTTA
>JALOMD010000080.1 GCA_025455595.1 Cytophagales bacterium
AGGGCGGGAGCCTGCCCCGACGTGTCGGGGGCAAGCCCCGCCCCTACGAATCGCACATGCTGGCATTTTTGAACCAAACGGAAAATGTTAGACAGTCTCAAGGTGTTTCGATTACGTTCTGCTGGCACAGTGCAATCTCTTAATAGAATTCTGCAATTTTTCTTACATAATACGCTTGTTTGGCACTTTTACTCAGCAGCTTGAAAAAAATTTTACGAGCCATTTTTGAGGACGGCGTTTTGGGCGATTTTTCCCAAAACGCCCGACGGCGAAAGCCGTCTCTTCAATTCCGTTTTGGGCGAATTCTGCCCAAAACGCCTGCCGTACCGGCAAAGCACCGCGTGCGAGTGACAAATGTGGCGTTTGAGTACAAATTAATCTTGCCTACGTCATACATTTGCATTAGCTTTAAGACGAAACGGCCATCCGGCCCGGTTGGCGAACTGGCTTGAAACACATGAACAACGACGCGCTGCTTTGGCAGGCATTTCGGGAAGGGGACAGGGCTGCCTACGAGCAAATCTACCGTATGCACGCAAAGGGCCTTTGCGAGTACGCGTACCGTTTTCGCCTCGACCAGCAGACCGTGCACGACTGTTTGCAGGATTTGTTCGTGGAGCTTTGGGTGAAACGCGAGCGGCTTTCGGCCACTGACTCTATCAATTTTTACCTGATGAAAGCCCTGCGCAACCGCTTGCTGCGGGTGCTGGAAAACCAAAAACGCCTCACGGGCACTCCCGATGCCGACCACGCCTTTGAACTGAACGCACTAACTGACAACCGCACTTGGATGGAAGAACAGCAGGAAACCGAACGAAACCGGCAATTGCAGCAGGCCATCGGCCAACTTACCGACCGCCAACGGGAGGCTGTTTACCTGCGCTTCTACCAAAACCTCGATTACATTGAAATTGCCGAAATGATGTCGCTGGAGCAGCAGTCGGTTTACAACTTGGTTTTCAGGGCGTTGCAGGTGCTGCGCAAAAAACTCTCCTCGGCGTGGCTGTTCGGCCTGCTGCTTGCCGCCTGTTTGGTGCGGCTTTGAGCCATTGCGCCGCCTGTCTTAACAAAGACAATCCGAAAGCCCACTGGCAAAGCGGCGTTTCGGGCAATCCCGACTCGTCGGGACGCAAAGCGGCACAGCCGCACAGACAATCCCGTTTTGGGCGTTTTTTGCCCAAAACGCCGTCCAACAAAAAGGTCGCGGCTTGTACAAGCCGCGACCTTTTTGTTCATACCAACGATCCAAGGCCAATGACTATTCTGCCGGTACTTGCGTCACAGGCTCCATCCGTTTCTCAACGGTGCCGCCTTTGCGGCCAAAGCGGGCTTTGAGCCGCTCCACGGTATAGTACATGCACGGCACAATAATCAGCGTCAGGAAGGTGGTTACCAGCAGGCCGAAGATGATTGTCCAAGCCAGCGGCCCCCAGAAAACAGAGCTTTCGCCGCCGATGAAGAAATTCGGATCGAGATGCGTGAACAACCCGGCAAAATCAATGTTCATGCCGATGGCAAGCGGAATCAGGCCCAAAATGGCCGCCGAAGCCGTGAGCAACACGGGAGTGAGACGGGTGGCACCGCCGTCAATGATGGCTTCCTTCAGGTCTTCGCCTTTCTCGCGCAGTTCGTGGATGAACTCCATCAGGATGATACCGTTTTTCACCACAATGCCTGCCAAGGCAATGAAGCCCACGCCCGTCATGACGATTGAAATCGTCATGCCCGTGAACGAGAAGCCCAGCAGCACGCCGATGACACTGAACACAACCGTAGCGAATATGATAATCGGCTTGCTGACCGAGTTGAACTGCGCCACCATGATGAAGAACATGAGGGCCAGTGCCGCGCCGAAGGCGACAATCAGGAAATCCATGGTTTCCTTCTGGTCTTCCTGCTCGCCGGCGGTGCGCACCGTGTAGCCTTCCGGTATGTCCATTTCGTTAATCACCTCGTTGTTGATCTGCGCCACGATTTCGTTGGCGTTGTAGTCCGTCAACACGTTGGAACCCAGCGTGATGATAGCGGCACTTGCCGAAAACCGCCCGTTGCCATGTCCATGTAGCCGATTTGCCCGGCCAGCAGTTCTTCGACCTTTTTCCGCTGGTCTTCGCGCAGGCGCACGGTGATGTCGTACTCGTCTTTGTTGTCGCGGAAATTGCTTGCCTCGCTGCCGAACAACGCCGTGCGGATGTACGAGGCCACCGCAAACGTGTTGATGCCTTCGCGGGCGGCTTTCTCCTTGTCAATGTTGACAATGATTTCGGGCTTGTTCATCACCAAGTCCGATTTCAGGTCTTCGATGCCCTCGATGCCCGCTTGCCGGATGCCGTCGCGCACCTGTTTTTCGAGTTTCATCAACGTGGCGAAGTCGTCACCGGCGATTTCGATGCTCACCGGCTTGCCGGTGGGCGGGCCGGTGGCTTCGCGTTCCACCGAGATTTCGGTACCGGGAATGCCTTGCAAACTTTTCCGAATGTCTTCCAAGACTTGGCTGGTCGGGAAACCGATCCGGTCGTTGAGTTCGATGAAAGCCACCGTAATCTTGCTCCGGTACGAAGCCGGCTGGCGTTCCGCCGGCGTTCCCTGCGGGTTTCCGGCTTCTTTGCCCACGTTCACAATCACCGATTTCACCTTGTCGCGGTTGGGCTTGATTACCTGCGCCACCCGTTGCTCAATGATTTTGCTCACCGAGTCCGTCACCACGGCATCGGTTCCCACGGGCATTTTCGTGTAGATATAGACAAAGTTAGGCTCGCCGCTGGGGAAGAAAATCACCTTCGGCTGCATGATGCCCGTGATGACAAACGACAGAATCAACAACACAAACGCCCCTGCGATGAACAGGACGGAATTGTACCCGCGCAATGCGAACGAAATGGTTCGCCGATAGCCGTTTTTCAGTTTCGGCAGCCAATTGGCTTGGAAGCCGTTGATCAGCGGCTCCAGCACGTACTTGTCCAGAATGACCAGCAAGGCCAGGAAAACGAAAAAGTTACCGATGCCGAGCATGGTTGCGTTGGCCGCGCCGCCGCTGAAGTAAATGACGTAAAACAACACCGCCAAGCCGCCCAGAATCGTGAGCGGGCGGGCCAATGTTTTGATACTCCGGCTGGCCGGTTTTTCGTCGCCGCGTTTCATGAAATCCACGGCAAACACAGGGTTCATCACAAACGCCACAATCAGCGAGGCGAACAGCGTGGCAATCAGCGTGATGGGCAGGTAACGCATGAATTCGCCCACGATGCCCGGCCAGAACAGCAACGGGAAGAAAGGCGCGATGTTCACCAGCGTGCCGCTCAGCACCGGTGCAAACACTTCCCCGGCGGCTTTCTTGGCCGCTTGCCCAATGCTCAGGTGTTCGTCGTGGAAAATGCGGTGCGTGTTCTCGATCACCACAATCGCGTCGTCCACCACAATGCCCAAGGCCAGCAGGAACGCGAACATCACGATGGTGTTCAGCGTGAAATTGAGTTCGGGCAGGAAATTAGCCAGTATGGAAATGAAGATGAACGCCAAGAACGACGACAACGGCACCGACAAGCCCACGAAAATGGCATCGGTGGTGCCCATGAAAAACATCAGCACCAGCACCACGAAGATAAAGCCGAGGATCACCGTGGCAATCAGGTCGTTCAACGTGTTGCGGGTTTCGTTCGACTGGTCGCCGGTGATGGTCACGGTCAGTCCTTCGGGAAATTTGGTGCGTTTGTACTCCTCGATGATGTTCTCTATTTTCTCCGAAGCGGTGATCAGGTTTTCGCCCCCGCGTTTGATCACGCTCAACGACAACACCGATTTGCCGTCCAGCCGGGCGAAGTCTTGCTTTTCCTTGAAACTGTCTTGCACGTCGGCGATTTCCTTCAGGAACTTGCTCGTGCCACGGGCCGAACGCACCACTACGTTGCGGATATGCTCCACGTTCTTGAACTCGCCCGTTACGCGCAACGTCCGGCGGATGCCGTTCACGTTCAGCTCGCCGCCCGACACGTTGATGTTCTCGGCGGAAATGGCCTGTGAGATGTCACCGAACGTAAGCCCGGCGGCCTGCATTTTGTAGATGTCCACGTTCACCTGAAACTCGCGTTCCAGCGCACCCACAATGTCCACGCGGCGGATTTCGGGCAGTTCCTCAATGGCATCTTCCAAATCTTCGGCGTACTCTTTCAGTTTGTTCAACTGGTAGTTGCCTGCCACGTTCACCTGCATGATCGGAAATTCCGAAAACTCGATTTCCTGCACCTGCGGCTCCTGCGTCAGTTGGGTGGGCAGGTTGGGCCGGGCACGGTCAACCGCGTCTTTCACCCGTTGCTTGGCCACGGGCACTTCCACGCCGCTGGTGAACTCGACAATCACGGCCGAGAAGTTCTCCACCGACGACGAGGTGACTTTCTTCACCCCGTTCACGGCCTTGAGTTCTTTTTCCACCGGCTTGGTAATCAGGTTCTCTACGTCGGCGGGACTGGTGCCTGCGTTGATGGTCTGGATGTAGAACTGCGGAATCACAATGTCCGGGAAGTTCTCTTTGGGCAGGTTCGAGTAGGTGAACAGCCCCGCCAAGGTCACCAAGACCACCATGACATAGACGGTGGTCTTGTTCTCGATGCACCATTCGGTGAGTTTGAACCGCTTGTAGGGTTTCTCGCCGTGGGTTTCGGGAATATGGTTCTGGTTTTTCATATCGTTTCGTTGTTTTCGATGCTTCGTTCTTCGATGCTTCGTGAAGTGTTTTGGGCAAATTTTGCCTAAAACGGTTTGTTCACCTTTTCACGAAGCATCGAAGAACGAAGCATCGGATTTCTTACTTGGCTGCTACGGCACTTTCGGTTTTGACGGGTTGGCCGTCCACGAGGTCTTGGCTGCCCACGGTTACGATTCGGTCGCCGGCGGCGAGGCCTTCGGTCACTTCCACACGTCCGTTGTACGACAGCCCGACGGTCACTTTCCTTGCTTTCGCCACGGTCTTGCCGTTTTCGTTGACGGCCACAAACACCACATTGCCTTGCTCGGTTTTTTGCACCAGGTTTTCGTCAATCACCAAGGCGTTCGGCTTGGTCTTGTCGTTGATGTTCACCACGGCCAGCAGGTTGGGTTTCAGCTTGTTGTCGCGGTTGGGCAGGGCCACCTCAATGTCAAATGTGCGGCTCATCGGGTTCACCACTTGGCCCACGAACGTGAGCTTGGCCTGCATTTCCTCGCCGATGTCGGGCAGTTTCACCATGACCGGGTCGCCTTTTTTCACCGAGTTGATGTAACTGTCGGCCACTTTGGCGGTCACCTTCATGTCCGAGAGGTTCACCACCTGCACCACTGGCGCACCCGGCGCGGCCATCTCGCCGATTTTCACGTTCACGGCGTTGACCGTGCCGTTGATGGGCGAAGTCACACGCGTCATGGCCAGTTGCGTGTTCAGCGTGGCGATTTGCCGTTCCATGCTTTCTTTTTGGTTCTTGGCCTGCAAGTACTGGATTTCCGAACCGATTTTCTGGTTCCAGAGGTTTTGCTGGCGTTCAAACGTGGTTTTCGCCAGTTCGTAGGCCGTTTCCAACTGGGCCAAGTTCTGGCGCAGCGTGGCATCGTCGGTAGTGAGCAGCACTTGGCCGGCCCGCACCGGGTCGCCTTCTTTCACCAGCACGGCCGTCACGCTGCCGCCCATTTTCGGGGTCACGTTGATGTTCTTGTCGCTTTCCAGCGTGCCCTGCACCTCAAGGAAGTGCTTGAACGTCTGCGGCTGCACGGCTTGGGTGCTCACCACGGCCACACGGGTGTCTTCTTTTTTGTTGGCACCGAGTTCGGTCTCCAACGCCGCAATTTGGGCCTCAATCTCCGATTTCTGTTTCTTCAAGTCGGCCAGTTGGGTCTTTTTGTCGGCTGGCTGGCAGGCAACTACGGCGAGCCAAGTCGCTGCTGCCAAGGCGGGGATGCGAAAATTCTTCATGGTTAAGGTTTTGGAGCCGCTCTGTTTCCCTCTGACAAAAGAGGCGGCAGGTTCCGGCTTGGTTAATTGCTTTTGATAGGCTTTATGATATTTTGCTTGGTTTGTTGGCTATTAGCTGTTGGCTATTAGCTGTTGGCTGTAGCGTTTTAGGCAAAAATGCTCAAAACGCTTTTAAGCTTTCAATATGCCACCTCTGTAGTTTCACAGTGATTTTACAGTAGTTTCCGTACCGGACACGACTGAAAATCCAATCGTCTCTATCAATCAGGGTTCAGTCACGCAGGTGTCCCGACAAGTCGGGATTGCCTAAAACACCACTGACCACTGAACACTGACGACTGACCACTCACTTGTACAACTCGCCGGTGGCTTTGTTCAGGTCAACTTTGGCAATCAGGGCATCGTACAGGGCGGCGTAATAGTTGGTCTGCGCCTCGCGCAGCGACACCTCGGCGTTGACCACCTCGATGTTCGAGCCTACGCCCTGCTGGTACTTGATGCGCGTGACGCGCACCACCTCGTTTGCCAAGTCCAAGTTGCGTTGTTGGGTCTTCAGGCTTTCCATTGCATTCAGCAGCGTAGTGTTGGCCGACTGCAACTGAAAATCAGCAGCTTTCCTAAATTGTTCGATTTCGTTTTCGGTCTTGCGCACGGCAACTTTCTTCTGTTGAATCACATGGCTGGTGCCAAAGTTCCAGATGGGGACATTCAGTTGAAACGCCACTAACGAGTAACTGATCCAACGGCCCGACTGCGTGATGTCGCCCAAGCGAGACGCTGCCGGATTGTAGCCTGCCGTGAAAGAAGCCGCCAAGTTCGGGTAACGGTTCGAACGGGCGTTACGCACGTCCAGTTCGTTAAGTTGCCGTTGGTTTTGCAGCAGGCTGTATTCAATTCGTTGGTCGTAGTTCACGGTTCCGGAAACGGAAGATGCGAATGTGACATTTGTCAGGTCTGCGAGTTTTTCGGTCACTGTGATGGGTTCGTTGACGGGCATACCCATTTGGAATTTCAAGGCGTTTTCAGCCAACGCAACCAGTCGTTCTGTATTCTTTGCCTGTACTTGCAGGTTGTTGAACTGCACTTCAAGCCTATCCACGTCGATTTTCTCAACCAGACCGTTCTTGTTGAATTCCCGCGTTTCGTTAAGCAATTTCTCGAGCCGATCTACATTCGCATTCAGCAAACCGAATTGTTCGCGATTGACCAACACGGCATAATATGCTTTTGTCACGGCCTCTACTACGTTGACCTTCGCACTGGTCATGCTTTTTTCCGACAACTCGCGGTAAGCACGGGCGGCTTGCAGCCCTACCAAATACGAACTGTTGAACAAAAGCTGCGAAGCTGTTGCAGTGACTCCGCCCAAGTTTTTCAATTGGAAGGGAAACGCCAGCACTGAGCCGATGGGACGGCTGGGATCGCCGAATGGGCCTGCGCCATTTTCCAGAATCACCTGCTGGATTTTGATGTTGTGTACCAACTGCGCTTGTCCGCTCAGTTGCGGCAACCCGATGGCCCGCGTCTCGCCGATGCGGGCGTTGGCGTTGACAATGTCCAACTGAGCGTTTTTCACGCTGTTGTTGTTCTGTAGGGCGTAATCAATGGCCTGTTGCAGCGAGTAGGCGTTTTGGGCTTGGCCGGGCGAGGCCACCGCCAGCCACAGGCACAACGCCAGCCAAGCAGCAACGTGCGGTTTTCGGCGTTCAAAAAAAGTGCGGAGCATGCTTCTCATTTTTCTTCTGTTGTTTGTAGGTAATGGGTTAAAAATTCCCTGCCTTTGTCGGTCAAGATGCCGTGCAGGAAGTGTTCTATGAATTGTAGCTGGATGGTTCTCAGGTCAAAGCGGCCGGTGGGAAATGCCTGCGGGTCAAAGGCCAAGGCCACTTGTTCCACCCGCATCCGGGCCAGTATCTCCGGGTTGATGTCCGGGCGGTACAGGCCCATTTCCATGCCTTTGCGCAGGTTGTCCATGATGGATTTGATAATCCATTTCTCCTTGTGTTCTTGAAACACCGCCCACGCCTTGGGGTGGTATTTTTTCAGTTCGAACAACACCGTCGGATGCACGCCGTTGAAGGTTAGCTTCAGTTGCTGGGCCTCGAGCAAAAACTCCGCGACCGGATTGCTCACCTGCGACAGTATCTCCTGCGCCATGCACTTCTCGGCGTTCATGTGGTTGGCAATGCATTGCAACACAATCTCGTCCTTGTCAGTAAAGTGCTGGTAAATGGTCTTTTTGGAAACCCCAAGGTGCCGGGCAATCTCGTCCATGGTGATGCTCCGGAAGCCGTATCGCATGAAAAGCTCCTCGGCCGCCGACAATATCCGCTCCCGGTTGTCGTGTTCCTTCTCTTCGTTCCTCCGGGCGGGCGACTCCAACGGTTCTTCTGTCTTCATGTTCATGGTATGGTTCGATGAGGGTTGGAAGGTTGGAAAGTTTCCGGTTGAAAGGTTACAGGTTCAAGGCTGAAAGGTAGAGAGATTGAAGGCTGGAACAAGATGACTTCCATCCTGTCAGTTTTCCCATTCTAACAAACCTTTCAACCCTGCAATGTGACTGTTTAAGATTTTCCGTTTTGGTCATTTTTTGCCCAAA
The DNA here is from genome assembly GCA_025455595.1 of Cytophagales bacterium. Lineage (GTDB taxonomy): Bacteria > Bacteroidota > Bacteroidia > Cytophagales > 172606-1 > Xanthocytophaga. The sequence continues at coordinate 8,538 of JALOMD010000080.1, forward strand.
ACGCCAGACCGTAGGGGCGAGGCTTGCCCCCGCCCTTGTTTCCCATAGGCCCCGATTGCCCTTGGCCGAGCCTGCACGACAGAGGGCGGGGGCAAGCCCCGCCCCTACGTTCGGAACCAAAAGCCGAAATCTTAAACAGTCACAATCTCTCAACCCTGAACTCGTACTTCGTACCTCGTAAATCGTACTTTAGTGAATGTGATTGTGCAAATAGCTGCGGATGCTCGCGATACTGTTCCACTTTTGGCGGGCCTGCTGCGGGGCTTTCACGTCGAAGTCGCGTTCGATTTTCCGAACCAATTTGGAGAGTTGACCGAAGGGCATGCCCAAATCGTCGCAAAAAAGAGCTTCCTCAGGTATGAGACGGGCATCTATCTCGAAGGTGTTGAGGATACTGCGGAGTCTTTCGTCAATGGTGTTCATCGTCTTAGCATGGTTTTGACTGTAAAAGGGGCCGAATGCCAAATGCAGACTGACTGCATCTGGAAGGACTTTGCAAAACTACGGAAACTTTTTTGTTACAAAAAGTTTCCGCGACTGTTTTTTGATGGAGCCGCACTTTTCGCGGACGAAGCGTAGGCAAAACAATATGGACGGTGTACAGTGTCTTGTGAATCGGCGGCTCGGCGGGGCGTTCGTCTGCCGGTGAAACTGCTGTGCGCATACAGGCTGTTCGTTGCAAAAACACGCATTTGGTGTCTTGTTGTTTGGCCTTTTCAAACAGAAATGCTTAATTTTCAGAATTATAGTTGTTCGCCTGCGGCGAAAACGATTTCGGAAACCTGCTATGAAAGAAAACTACCCCCTGTTAGTAAGCGAGATCAAAAAGATGCTGGGCACATTCCCGGCAAACGAAGAATTGCTGGCTTTGCTTGAACGCATGGATCAGCCGGCTCCCGACAACGAGGGAGAGGCTCCTCCTGTCAGGCTTCGCCGCCAGCTCCGCGACAGCGAAGCCCGCTACCAGCGCATCATCGAATGCACCACCGACTTGATTTACGAATGTGACGCGCAAGGGTATTTCACCTATGCCAATCCGGTGGCTTGCAGCACGTTCGGCTATTCGTTGGAGGAGATGCAGAAAATGCACTTTCTGGACGCAGCGGCCCCCGAACACCGCGACATGGTGCGCCGCTTCTACAAGCAGCAGTTCGACGAGCGGATTCCGGACACGTATCTGGAGTTCATGAACCTGACCCGCGACGGCCGCAATGTGTGGGTGGGACACAACGTGCATTTGCAACAAGACAACAATCGCGACTGGGTGCTGGGCTTCCACGGCGTTGCCCGCGACATCACCAAGGCGAAAGCCACCGAGCAAGCCCTGATTGATGCCCGCCGCACCGCCGAAGATTCGGCCAAGGCCAAGGAACACTTCCTGTCGGTGATGAGCCACGAGATGCGCACACCGCTCAATGCTGTCATTGGGTTGTCGCATTTGCTCTTGGAAGAAAACCCGCTGGCCAACCAAGTGGAGCATTTGCAGGCCATCAAGCATTCCGCCGACAGCCTGATGATGATTATCAACGAGGTGCTGGACTTCTCCAAGATCGAGTCGGGCAAGGTCATTTTCGAGAATACGACTTTCAGCCTTGACGAATTGCTCAAGGGAGTGGAGCAGAGCCTGGGTTACAAGGCCCGCAACGCCGGCTTGGAACTGTTGGTGCAACTCGACCCGAATCTCCCCGCCAAAATCACCGGCGACCCGCTGCGCCTGACCCAAATCCTGCTAAACTTGGCGGGCAACGCCGTCAAGTTCACCGAAAAAGGCTGCGTGCAAATCGGCGTGCAGCAAATCAGCCGCAACACCGAGACCATCACGATAGAATTCAAGGTCAGCGACACTGGCATCGGTATCCCGAAACTGGGCTTGGCCATCACCAAGCAACTCGTAGAGCGGCAAGGCGGCCTGATTCATGTGCAGAGCAAGATGGGCCGGGGCAGTACGTTCACGGTGCTGCTTACATTCGGACTCAACTCCGCCCTTGAGTCTGCGGCCAGCCCACCCGCCGCACAGCCGATACCGAGCCTGGCCCTGCGCGGGGCACATATTCTTTTGGTGGAAGACAACCGGATGAACCAACTGGTGGTCAAAAAGTTTCTGGAAAAATGGGGAATGCGCCTACAGATTGCCGAGAATGGCATCGAG
>JALOMD010000738.1 GCA_025455595.1 Cytophagales bacterium
TTGTATTTGATGCCCGTGAAACCGTCCTCACGGAAACGGCCGAAATACTTGTGCAGCGGAGTCCAGCCACTGAAATCCATTTCCGCCACATTCTCACCTTCGCGGTAATCCAAGTGGTAGTCGGTGATCTCGTTGCCGAGCGTCACCCGCACGGTGGTTTCGCTGATTCTTTGGTTTCGGTGCTTGCCGCCGAGTGGGGTTTTTGCATTGGGCGCGGGCGTTGCCGGTACAAACATGTTCCTGAAATTATGGGTAAAAGAATGCATGGCTTTCCATTTGGATTGACTGTGACTTACATACGCTGGTAGAGGCTCCAAGTAACCAAGTTTCTGTGTACGGTTTTCGACAAAACCTTACTTGCGACAGAACTGCGTGCGAATGGGAAGGCACACTTGGCCAGCATCACAAAAACCTGCCTTAAGTTTACGAAAACACATTGGAAAAACCTCAGAATTTGCCGTGTTTCTGATGAAAAAAACGATTATTTGTAAAAATTGTACTATTCAAATATTAGAGTTCCTCTAAACAATTCCTCTTGCCTCTGGTTTTAATAAGCTAAGGAAATGTGAAATAAACAGGAGGAAAGGCTAAATTCCGTGACGGATAGCCTTGAAGTAGCTTTTTATGGCACATTTGCGGCAACAAACAGTTGTTATGGAAGCTTTATTTATAAAGATTCTAAATTAGTTGTTAAATGCATTTTGGTTGGTTACAAGTGTTTGATTATCAGTTAATTTTGTGGCATTCGGATAGGCAGTAAACAGGGTATTGGTTTTTGTAATAAAAATATATTTGCTAAAAAAAAAACCGATACTACCTTTGTACGCCCAATAAAGCATAATCCTCAAAATTTTACAGAAAATCGAAATATAATATGCAGATAATCAGTTGTTTACGCCCTATTTGGCGTAGTTTTATCATGATTTTCTTGCTGTTGGGACTGGCCGTTTTCCCGGCGAATGCGCAGGATTCCACTGCGGCGGCCCCGGCAGCGGGCGGCGGCGATGTCGCTGCCGGCCAAACGCTTTTCAACAACAACTGTGCATCTTGCCACGCCGTCGGCGACGAGGTGGTAGTAGGGCCGGGCCTCAAGGGCATCACACAGCGTGCACCGAGCAAGGACTGGTTGTACAAATGGATACGCAACTCGTCGGCGGTGATTGCCAGCGGCGATGCCTACGCCAACCAGATTTTCAACAAGTACAACAAGCTCCAGATGCAATCTTTCCCCGACCTGACCAACGGGGACATTGACAATATTCTGGCCTACGTCGAGTCGGCTTCGACAGCGGCGGCAACGCCGGCCCAAGCCCAAGCCGATGCGCAGGGCGGGCAAACGGCCAGCACCGAAGCCAGCGGCGGGCTATCCACGCAGTACTTCACTATCATATTGGTATCGTTGCTGGTGGTGCTTTTTTTGGTGCTGCTGGTACTGCTCATGATTGTGTCGCTGTTGACGCGGTTCCTGAAAGAACGCAAGGACTTGTCGGAGGCTGACCGCGAAGTGCTGGAACAACGCACCAGCATTGGCAAACTGCTGCAAAGCGGCGTGGTGAAAGGAGCAGTCGGTATTATTGCTGTGCTGTTGCTGGGCAAGATCGGTCTGGACAGCGTGATGAACATCGGTGTCTCGCAGGGATACGCTCCCAAGCAGCCCATCGCTTATTCGCACAAACTGCACGCGGGCGAGTACAAAATCAACTGCGCCTACTGCCATACTTCGGTGTACAAAGGCAAGAATGCAAGCATTCCGGCAGCGAACATTTGCATGAACTGCCACAATGTTATCAAGAACGGTTCGCCGGAAATCAAGAAGTTGTACACTGCCATCGAGAAAAACCAACCCATTGAGTGGGTGCGCGTCCACAACGTACCCGACTACGCCTACTTCAACCACGCCCAACACACCAATGTAGGCGGCTTGGCTTGCCAAAACTGCCACGGCGAAATCGAGAAGATGGAAGTGGTGCAACAGGTTTCGCCTTTGACAATGGGTTGGTGCATTGACTGCCACCGCAAAACGGACGTGAACACCAAAGGCAACGCTTACTACGACAAACTGCTGGCCGTCCATGCTTCCAAGGAACCCATGAAAGTGGCTACCATCGGCGGCTTGGAGTGCTCCAAGTGTCACTATTGACCCCACAGAGAAGGCAGGCCATCCTGCCTTTTCGTGTGAAATTTAGTACCACCCTGTCATTAGATTAGATACCTGTCATGGAAGACAACAAGATATATTGGAAAGGTCTCGAAGAATTACGTAACGATACTGAGTTTGTCAAAAACGCCGAACGCGAGTTTCCGGAGGGTACGCCGCTGCCCGGTACCCCTGCCGCCGACGACGTGATGCCCGCTTCAAGGCGCGATTTTCTGAAAGTGATGGGCTTTGGCATGGCAGCCGTGACATTGGCCGCTTGCGAGGCTCCCGGAACAAGCCCGAAGAAATTGAGGCGAGCATTGCCAACTATTACGCTTCCACCTACTTCGACAGCGACGGCGACTACAGCAGCGTGTTGGTGAAAACCCGCGAAGGGCGACCCATTAAAATTGAGCCGAATCCGCTGTCTTCGATTACGCCGGTGGGCACCAGCACCCGGTCGCAGGGTTCGTTGCTGGGCCTGTACGACTTGGCTCGCATCAAAGGCCCGCACCAAGCAGGCAAGCCCTCCGAATGGAAGGCCGTTGACACAGCCATTGCCCAGCAGTTGCAGCAAGTGGCCACCTCAGGCAAGGGTATCCGCATCGTCTCGTCAACCATTATCAGCCCTTCCACTAAGGCTGCCATCCAGGAATTCATCACCAAGTACCCCACGGCCCGGCACATTGTATATGATGCCAATTCTTTCTCCGGCACCCTGAAGGCCAACCAGTCTTCGTTTGGGCAAGCCGTATTGCCGTTCTACAACTTCGACAAGGCAAGCGTGATCGTAGGCTTGGGCAACGCCGATTTTCTGGGCACATGGCCCGGCCACAACATTTTCATGTGGCAGTATGCCCAAACTCGCAAATTGGGCAAGGAGAAGAAAAACATGTCGCGGCACTACCAGTTCGAGCCGATGCTCTCGATTACGGGTTGCAACGCCGACTACCGTACGCCCATCAAGCCCTCGCAAGAAGGGCTGGTGGCTGCCAACCTGTACAACCTGATTGCAAAGAAGGCCGGTTCATCCGCGTTGAACGTGCCTGCGTTGGAAGTCCAGCACCTGAAGCAAGCGGCAGACGAGCTGTTTGCCGCCAAAGGTGCCGCCGTGGTAGTGGCCGGTTCCAACGATCCCAACGTACAGACCATTGTCAATGGCATCAACAACCTGCTCGGTGCCTACGGAGCCACCATTGACGTAAACGCCCCGTTGAACCTAAAGGCTGGCGACGACAGTGCGATGGCAACCTTCGCCAAGGAAATGGCACAAGGCCAAGTGGGAGCGGTGATTTTTTACAATGCCAACCCCGTTTACGATTACCCGACGGGCAAGCAATTTGGCAACGATTTGAAGAAAGTGGGCTTGAAAGTGTCGTTTGCCGACCGCATGGATGAGACCGCCTCTCTCTGCGACTTTGTTTGCCCCGACCATAATTTCTTGGAAGCTTGGAACGATGCCGAGCCGCGCCGTGGCTACTACAGCTTGGTGCAGCCTACCATCAATCCGATTTTCAAAACCCGCCCCGCCCAGCAGAGTCTGCTCACTTGGGCAGGCAACCCGGTTGCATACGAAAACTACATCCAGAGTTACTGGCGGGCCAACTTGTTTGCCCAACAGAACAAATATGGTTCTTTCAAGGAGTTCTGGACGAGAACACTGCACGACGGCGTGTTCGAGCCGAAAACGGCAGCTTCCACCGCCATTACGTTCGCGGGTGATGTGAACGCCGCCGCTGCTGCGGTAGGCAAAACGGGCGCAACCGGCATCGAACTGATGCTTTACCAGAAAATCGGTGTTGGCAACGGAGCCGGAGCCAACAACCCTTGGCTGCAAGAAATGCCCGACCCCGTGACCCGTACGTGCTGGGA
>JALOMD010000739.1 GCA_025455595.1 Cytophagales bacterium
TTTTCAGTATTACTTGACACAACAGCCAACCACTGACCAATCACGGGGGCGACTGGTTATTTTTATGGAAAAACACATTCTCATCATAGAAGATGAAGCGGACGTTTGTCGCTTGCTCACGGCTCACTTGATGCGCATGGGCGGCGAGTTGCGCATTGATTGCGCCCCTACGCTGGCCGAAGGATTAGGTCGTGCCGCCGCCGACAAACCCGACATGATCTTGCTTGACAACCAACTGCCCGACGGCTGGGGCGTTGACCACATCCGCGTGCTGCGTTCGGTGTGCCCGGGCAGCCGTATTGTAGTGGTCAGTGCCATGGACGACATCGGCCCGATGGTGGCCGAACGCGGTGCTGACGCATTTCTGGCCAAGCCCTTCACCGCCGAGCAGGTAAGGCAAACGCTTGGGTACGCCAAACCGTCGGAAGGCAGCGATTCTGCTCAGAAGTCCGCCTCCAAAGGCCAAGCCGAACAGGAAAAATAAGACAGAAGCAACGGGCATACACCTGCGAAATTCCCTCGTTCCGTCAAGCCGACGGTGGTTTCCTTGTGTCCTGAACCGTTAACTTACATCCGCGGACGGTGCTATGGCAAGTGGCTAATCAAACAAAAACACGGGTTTTGGATTTCACTCGGAAGAGAATCGGTTCGCTGGTTTTCGGACGAAGCCGATGCTTCGTTCGATGAGCTTGCGAACCTGCCCGTCCAAAGTCGGCTTCGGGCAAGAGCTATCTGTCCCGTACGTATTGCTGACAGACCCGGCCATTGGTCACTGCCTGTGCGAAAGCACCGCCCAAGCCTGCGGCTTGGAACAATTCGTTCGGCAAAACATACATTCGGTTTGCATCGGGGATTTTTGCCGTGCAATAGTCTGTTTTAATTCGCTTTTTTGTGAAAAAATAAGCAAGCCAACTTTCCTGATGCTGGCGTGCTTGGAACGTAGCAACGAAGCCCATGCGATTCTTGATACATGCTTTGCTGCTGGGGACGGCGGTAAACTTCTCGGTTCATGCGGCCGTGTTTACTTCGGCGCGGAGCGGCTTCTGGACCAACCCTTGCACATGGGCATCGCCGGGAGGCTGCCCCGGCTCGCCGCCGACGGCCGTAGCGGGCGTGAACATACCCGGCCCCAACGACGAGGTGCGGATAGCGCAGAACCACGCCGTTACACTGACCGCCAATGCCAATATCCGCAGCCTGACGCTACTGGAAGCCAGCGGCTCTAATTTCACATCGCTGACCGTCAACAACGGAGTCAGGTTGAACATTAACGGCAACATCTCGCTGGAACGACGCACCACGCTGAATCTCCAAGGCGGAACCGTGTATGCAACCGGCTCCATCACTGCCGCCAACAACGGCAACGTGACGCTTTCCGGCACCAGCGGCTCGCGGTTTTTTGCGGCCGGTTGCTCAAATCCGGCAAATGCCAACTTTATTGACCGCTCCACCCGGTTCGACTGGTGCGTGGCTTGTGGCAACCCCAATAACCCCGGAGCAGAAGGCGGCCCCGGCGACTGCGCGGCCTTGCAGGCGTTGCCGGTGGAACTGCTCCGTTTCCAAGCCGAATCCAGGCCCGGCGGACGGGTGCATTTGCGTTGGCATACCGCTTGGGAACGCAACAATGCCCATTTCGACTTGGAACGCTCTGCCGACGGGCAGACGTTTTCATTCCTCGTGCGGATTGCGGGCCAAGGCACCACCTCTGCCGGGCAGGCTTACGAGGCTTGGGACAACGACCCGCCGCCCAGCGTGGCCTATTACCGGCTCGTGCAAGTGGATCGGGACGGCCATTCGGAAACCAGCGGAATAGTAGCCGTGCGAACCGGCTCTGACCGCACCCCGTTGCAACTGCACCCCAACCCGACGGATGGCAGCACCGTGGAAATAAGCTTGTCTGCCGCCCCGCAAGACTTCCGCGTAACCGACTTGCTCGGCCGCCGTCTGCCGATTGTCGCCTTGCCGTCCGAAGAGCCGGGTCGCTACACGATTCGCTTCCTCCAACCCCCGCCGAGCGGCGTGTACGTCATATCGGCCCAAGCCAACGACCAATGGACAACCCAACGCCTGAGTGTGAGATAGGGTTGGGAGGTTCAAGATTGGAAGGTTCAAGGTTCAAAAGTTGCAGGATGGAAAGTTGGCGTTTTGGGCAAAAATTGCCCAAAACGCCCGGCACCGGTGGTAGCGGCGGTGGGCAGCGGGCAGTCAGAAAGCGTTTTGGGCGATTTTTGCCCAAAACGCGAGAAAGCCCTGAAAGGACGTGATGACACAGCACCGGGCATCGCCCGGTGGAACCGGCGTACCAAAGCGTTTTGGGCAGAAATCGCCCAAAACGCTTTCTGACTGCCCACTGCCAACCGCCGCTACCACCGCCCACTCATTCCGCATTCCGAAATCTTTTCCTTTCCTTTGCAGCTTGGTTTCATTTCGACCGATGCGCATTCTCTATTCCTGCGGAATTTTCCTTTACGGCCAATTGCTGCGGCTGGCGGCATTGCGCAACCCGAAAGCTCGGCAATGGGTGGCCGGACGGCGCAACCTTTTCAAGCGGCTCGAAAACGCCCTGCAAGGAAACACGGCTCCGTTGGCGTGGTTCCACTGCGCCTCGCTGGGCGAGTTTGAGCAAGCCCGGCCGGTGTTGGAGCAATTCCGCCAAACACACGCCCACTACCGGATTTTGCTCACGTTTTTCTCGCCATCGGGTTACGAGGTGCGGAAAAACTACGACCACGCCGACTGGGTGTTTTACTTGCCGCTCGACACCGCCGCCAACGCCCGACGGTTTGTTGCCACGGTGCGGCCCGCCTTGGCGTTTTTCGCCAAATACGAATTCTGGCACCACTATTTGGCCGAACTGCGCCGCCAAGCCGTGCCCACGTTCCTGTTTTCGGCGATTTTTCGGCAAAATCAGCCGTTTTTCAAACCTTGGGGCGGTTTTTTCCGCAATATGCTGCGGTGTTTTACGCATATTTTCGTCCAGAACGAAGCCTCGGCGCAACTGCTGGCGGGCATCGGCATTCGCACGGTGACCGTGGCGGGCGACACGCGCATTGACCGGGTGAGCCGCATTGCCCAAACCAAGCTCGACTTGCCCTTGGTGTCGGCGTTTCGCAGCCACCAGCCGCTACTGGTGGTGGGCAGCACTTGGCCGGGCGACTTGGCGGTGGTGCTGCCGTTTGTGAGCGGATTCGCACAACCCCTGAAAGTCGTTTTGGCCCCCCACGAAATCAGCGAGGAAACGCTGCGTTACATTGAACAAACCTTGCCGAAACGCATCCTCCGCTACTCGGTGGCAACCGAGACCACTGCCGCCCGCGCCGATGTGCTGCTGGTTGACAACGTGGGCCTGCTGGCTTCAATGTACCAGTACGGCGACTTTGCCTATGTCGGCGGCGGGTTCATTGACGGCATCCACAACATCTTGGAACCGGCGGTTTTCGGAATGCCCGTTTTCTTCGGGCCGAACTACCACAAGTTCCAGGAGGCCCACGACCTGATTGCCCTCGGCGTGGCGCATTCGGTAAAAGACGCGGCTTCGCTTGCATCTGCGTTCGAATCTCTATACGCTGACGAAGC
>JALOMD010000740.1 GCA_025455595.1 Cytophagales bacterium
AGCAGGTTTTTGCGCGTGGCCTCGATATTGAGTTCGCGGATTTCGGACGAGATGTACGAGGCCGTGAGCAAATGCTTGCCAAACCTCATGCAAGCCCGCGCCACGTGGATGTGGTAAATGGCCGGCAGCATGGAAATAACCACGTCGGCTTGGTTCACCTGCATTTCGCGCTGCTTTTGGTCAAAGACATCGAACAGCACCGCCTCCACGTGCGGATACATTTCGGTGCGGCGTTGGGCCGGTGCCAGTTCCATGTCGCCCACAATTACTGTCCAGTTGCGTTCCGGGGCTATTTTGGCCAAATAGTCAATCAAGTAAGTGGAAGAACGCCCGGCCCCCAATATCAGGATTCGTTTGGATGCGTTAGAATCGTTGTTGCTCAGTGACATGTTTCGAAGTACGATTTACGAGGTACGAATTTAGGTCAGAGTTAAGAGGTCAGAAGTCAGAGGCGTTTGCCATGTATCTCTCTCGTTTTGCTTAAAACGGCTATGGAAGTTTCAGACCTAAATGAAGGTTTCCAAAAGAGGAACGCGAAACCGTGCCAATTGTTTTGTCGATTCGCCCGGCGTTTTGGGCAAAAATCGCCTAAAACGCCTTTTGCTTTCCCGACTGCCAACCGCCACTGCTACTGCCCACTCTTTTTCGGTTTCCGAAACACAAGCCCAGCAAAGCCAAATCCGAAATTCGGACGTATATTCGCACCCCATTTTCAGGACGCGCAAAGATACAATTATGACCGAAACCCCGACGCGATGAAAAAAATCAATTTCCAGATCACAGCCGACCTGTTCGACTGGGACGAGCTTCCTTTTGCCGACCAGCAACTGATGGAGGCCGCCCGCGAAGCCATGCAAAACGCCTACGCGCCGTACTCGCGGTTTCAGGTGGGGGCGGCTGTTTTGCTCGCAGACGGTACTGTTGTGAAGGGGAACAATCAGGAAAACGCGGCTTATCCGTCGGGTCTTTGCGCCGAACGGACGGCTTTCTTCGCCGCCGGGGCCAACCATCCCGGCCAAAAAATCGTGGCCGTTGCCATCACCGCCAAGCCCGCCGACAGCCCGGTATGCGTGGCCGCCTCGCCGCTGTTGCCGATGGGTTTTTCGGCGGAGAATTTGCATTAAAAGCCTAATGAGGTAGCCAACAAGAATTGCGCGTTTGAGGCAAAAAACGTTTAAAACGCCTGTAGGGGCGGGGCTTGCCCCCGCCCGGTCGCGTGCAAGCTCGGTCAAGGTCAATCCGAGTCTTTGGGAAACAAGGGCGGGGGCAAGCCCCGCCCCTACGTGTTTGTGCATTCGACGTTTTAAGCAAAATTTGCCCAAAACGCCTGTTTTGCTATCCAACTGCCACTGCCAACTGCTCACCGCTACTGCCTACTGGTATCCCCGCGCCTGCAAGCGGAACAGTTCGGCGTAGCGGCCGTCGGCGGCGAGCAGGTCTTCGTGGCTGCCCGCCTCGCGCATTTGGCCGTTTTCGAGAACCAGAATGCGGTCGGCCATGCGGACGGTGGAGAAACGGTGCGAAATCAAGATGGCCGATTTGCCTGCGGTGAGCTCGGCGAAGCGTTGGAACACCTCATACTCGGCGCGGGCATCGAGGGCGGCGGTCGGCTCGTCGAGAATCAGCACTTGGGCATCGCGCATGTAGGCCCGGCCCAAGGCCACTTTCTGCCACTCGCCGCCCGACAGTTCCACGCCCTGCCCAAACCGCTTGCCCAGCATTTGCTCGTAGCCGCCGGGCAGTTTCGCAATCACCGTGTCGGCCAGGCTCTGTCGCGCCGACTGCTCAATGCGCGGCCGGTCGTTTTTGTCGGCGATGCGGCCGATGGCGATGTTGGTGCCCGCCGTCATCTTGAACCGCACGTAGTCTTGGAAAATCACCCCGATGTTTTCGCGCAGTTGCGTCAAATCGTAGTCGCGTAGGTCGTGGCCGTCCAGCAAGATTCGGCCTTCCGTCGGGTCGTAGAGCCGGGCCAGCAGTTTCACCAGCGTGGTCTTGCCCGCGCCGTTTTCGCCTACCAAGGCCAGTTTCTCGCCCGGATGCAGCGTGAAGTTCAAATGCCGGTTGGCCCAACGTTCGGCGTTCTGGTACTTGAAACCCACGTTCTCGAACACAAAGCCTTGCCGAATGGGATTCGGGAAAGGCAAGGCGCGGCTCGGCGACACGATGCCCGGCTTGATTTCGAGGTATTCGAACAAATCGCGGAGGTACAAAGCCCCTTGCGACACGCTGGAAAAACGCGACAGGATGCCTTCAAGCAGCCCGCGCAGTTGACGAAACGACCCGGCCAGAAACGTGAGGTCGCCGATGGAGATTTTGCCGCCCGTCGCCTGCCAGATAATCACCACGTAGGCTCCGTAGTAGCCCGCCGTGCCAATGCCCGACAACAAGCCGCCCCAACCCGCCCTTTTGACGGACAAAGTCCGGTTTTTGGCGTAGAATTCGTCGGAAAGTTGCCTGAAACGGTCAATCAGAAAACCCGACAGCCCGAAAATTTTCACCTCCTTGGCCGATTCGTCGCTGGCTCCCATGTAGCGGAGGTAGTCGAGTTCGCGGCGTTCGGGTGTCCAACTGCGCACCAGCGAATAGCTTTGTTCGTTGAAGTAGTTTTCGCCCAAAAACGCCGGAATCACCGCCACCAACAGAATCACGATGAGCCACGGGTTGAACGCCACCAGCCCCGCCGATAGGAACGCCATCGTAATCGTGTCTTGCACTTGCCCCAACACCTGCGAAAGCAGCACCGTGCGGCCCACGGTTTGCTGACGTGCCCGTTCGAGCTTGTCGTAGAACTTCTTCTTCCCTAGCCGCCACGAACCACTTGAACGTGGCAGAACGTCGTTTTCCAGATATTGCTTGAACTCCTTCAAGGACGAGACGGCTTGTTCGCAGGGGTCCTTGAGCAAGCTCAATTGCCGAGATTCGTCGGCGAGCACGAAGATACCTTCCTCATAGAAGTCGATCGCTCCCTGCGTTCTCTGGATCGCAATCTCCGTGAGAATCTTGGGTGGATTCTTGATCGATTGCTTGGCTGCCGCGACCAC
>JALOMD010000081.1 GCA_025455595.1 Cytophagales bacterium
TTGCCAGCGTCAGTACATAGAGCCAAGCCGCAGTTTGCGTCAATTGGAAAGGGGTGGAGACAGGCGTTTTTTGTCTGAATTGACGCAACAGCCACCAGCTGAAAATTGCCAGCGATACCGTGTTTTCAACACTTGCCGCAAAAGCCAGCCAACCGTACGCCTGCCAGCCCAGCGGCGCGAACAATCCAGACCACAAAGCTAACGGAAAAAGCCTCAAAAAGCTTGTTGCGGCGGGCTGCAAGTCGGGAAACACCACATAAGTGCCCAACGCCGAAGCTTGTACCGTGGCATCATGGTTCGTCACCAGCGACTCCAAAAACGGCTGTCCCGTAACCACGCGGACGAGCGTGGTGCCCGCTGCGAAAAACGCCACGAAAAGCAATACCTGAAATGCAATCAATGCGGCAGGCTTCGCCAACAAACGGCGGCGGTGCAACCAAAAAACCACTGCCCATGACGCACCGGCGGGCAGCAATACGCCGAGATAATAGAACTTCACCTGCCAAAGCACCCAGCACGTCGCCACCGCCAAAAGCCACGTGCTTATGCGGCGCGGATGCGCCAGCAATGCCGCCAAGCCGCCCGTCAAAAAGCCCACGGCGACGGTTTCCTTGAGTACGCCGCTGCTCCAAAACACCACCGACGGCCACAGCAAAAACGCCACGCCCGCCGCCCGTCGGGTATCGGGCAGTAGGCGGCGCAACGCATTCGCCAGCCGCCACAGGCCCCAATAGCTGAACATCGAACAGTAGAATCCGGCAACCCAGTAGTTTTGGAACGTGAACAGATTGACCAGACTGAGCAGTTTGCTCATGAAAAACGCCCGTGGTTGGCTCGCCACCGACAGGGCAAGTCCGCCGGTGTCGTTCAGGAACAGGACGCGCAGGTAGGCCAGCGGGTCGCGAAAGGCCAGTCGACTCAGCACCACCGATTCGTCGTGCAGCAGCCACGTGTCGCCCCGGTATGGGTAATGGTACAAATAGAGCAGCCCCAACGCCACGCCCGCCGCGCACTTGAGCAGCAGCCCCGGCCAAAACCAATGGCGCAGCGGCGCGGCGCGTTCGGCGCGGTGCCATTGCCACGCCAGCCAAGCCAGCAGCGGCAGGTGTATTAAAATGGCTGTATTGTTGAATGGTTGGATGGCTGTATTGTTGAATGGTTGGCGTTTTGGGCGAAATTTGTCAGAAACGTAAGTTCGGCGCAGCCAATCCTGCAAATCATGATTGGCTGCGCCGAACTTACGTTTCTGACAAATTTCGCCATGAACATTCCCGCGCCGCGATTTGTTACAAACTTTGGCAAAGTTCCGAACTTTGCCAAAGTTGCCAATAAAACACCGGACACCGTGGAAACGACCATAAAAGATATTCGCAAGCTCGACTTGGCGGCCTTGAAGCAGTTCTTGGCGGCGCAGGGCGAACCGGCTTTTCGGGCCAAACAGATTCAGGAGTGGTTGTGGAAGAAATCGGCCACGGACTTTGACCAAATGACCAACCTTTCGGTGCCGTTGCGCAACTTGCTGAAAGACAGTTTCGTCATCAACGCCATTGCCGTTGACAAAACGCAAGTGAGCAGCGACCAGACGATAAAATCCGCCTTCCGGCTGCACGACGGGCATTTGATTGAAGGCGTACTGATTCCGGCCGACGACCGCATGACGGCTTGTGTAAGCAGCCAAGTGGGCTGCTCGCTGACGTGCAAGTTTTGCGCCACCGGCTACATGGATCGCAAACGCAACTTGGACGCGGCCGAAATCTACGACCAAGTGGTGGCCATCCGCAACCAGGCCGAGGCGCATTACCAAACGCCGCTCACCAACATCGTCTATATGGGCATGGGCGAGCCGCTGCTCAACTACGCCAACGTGCTCGAATCCGTTGACCGCATCACTTCGCCCGACGGCCTCGGCATGGCACCCAAACGCATCACCGTCTCGACGGCGGGCATTGCCAAGATGATCAAGAAACTCGGTGACGACGAGGTGAAGTTCCGGCTGGCGTTGTCGCTGCACGCGGCCAACGATACCAAGCGCGACCAGATCATGCCCATCAACGAAAGCAACACACTGGAAGCGTTGCGCGAGGCGTTGAAGTATTTTTACAAGAAAACCGGCACCCGCGTCACGTACGAATACATCGTGTTCCACCACTTCAACGACACGCTGCAAGACGCACAGGAACTGTACGAATTCACCAAGCACACGCCATGCAAGGTGAACATCATAGAATACAACCCGATTGCCGAGGCGCAGTTTCAGAACGCGGAAGGCGATAAAATCGCGCAGTTCGGTCGGTTCTTGGAAGACAAAGGCGTGACGGTGAACATCCGCCGCAGCCGGGGCAAGGACATTGACGCGGCCTGCGGACAGTTGGCGGGGAAAGACAAATAGAAGTACGAATTCAATTTAGAATTCAGAATTGTGAATTCAGAATGCGTTTTGGGCGTTTTTTGCTCAAAACGCTACTTGCAATACTAAAACAAAAGACTGATTGGGTGTTTTGGCGGTTGGAAGTTGCTGGTTTTCAAGTAATTAGTCATTCGGTCTTACGCATTCATCATTCAAAATTGATATAAGTGCCGCGCCCCGAAGGGGCAAAATACACCAGCGTCAGCCTGCCCCGCCGTGTCGGGGGGCATCGCCCGGCGACACGGCGCGATTCCAGAGATTGGCGTTTTGGGCAATTTTTGCCTGAAACGGCCTGTGTTATTGTGGAGACAAGGCAGGCCTTGGGTTAGGCGTTAACACAAAGGATTCTGTCTCTTGCATGGGTTTCAATAATCAGTTTTCCAAGCAGCGGGGTTTTGCGAGGTCTGTCTGACAGCAAAGACTGCAATGGTTTTCTTGCGTTGGTTGATGCGGTAAAAAATCAGGTGAGAAAAACGTCTGAGACGCGCCTTACGGGCTTGTTTGTACACGGTAGAATATCGTTTTGGACTTTGAGATATTTCCAATAGCAAGGCATCCACCTCCTCGGCGAATTCAAAGCCAAGTCCGGCTTTCTGTTCGTTATAATAGACGACGCTTTGCAAAACATCACGCCGAGCGGAGGCAAGCAGATTCAATTGGTATGACATTCCATTGGAACTACTATCGGTGAGAACCTTTTTTCATGGCTTCTATTTCAGCTTTTACAGATGCCCAACTGACTGTTTGTTCCGGGTTATTATTGAATTCCTCTATACGTTCATCTAAAAGCTCTTTTTCCTGCGGAGACAGATTTTCCTCTGATTCTATACGAACGAATTCCTTGAGAGTTTGCAAAAGCTCCAGTACAAAATCAGCTTTTTGGTCTTCGACTTCAATGGTCAGTCTCATGGCGGCTAATGTTTTCGGTTGCATCAACTCTACAAATATACGTTTTTCTGCGGTTGGCAGTGCTACAAAAACATAGCCTTCCGACGGGACTGTGTCTGTATCGTTTTGGGCGTTCCCGCCGGTTGCGGGATTTCTCGATTTTTGCCTAAAACGCTACAAATCATGGCGCAAACAACTTTTCAACGCAGCGGCTGCCGCGCCACGCCTTGGTGCGTGATACGCACCGGGCGGATGCGGCCTTGCGCGTCGAATTCCATGCGGTCGATGCAGGTGACGCGGTGATTGCCGTCGGTTTCGCCCAGCGGACGGCGATGATAGATAATGTACCACAAGTCCTGCTTGGGCAGGTGCAGCACCGAGTGGTGCCCGGCTCCGGTGGCTACCGTCGGGTCTTGCTGTAAGATTTTGCCCAACCGCTTGAACGGCCCGAAAGGCGTGTCGGCCACTGCGTAGGCCACGCAGTAGTCAGGCCCCGCCCAGTTGCCCTCCGACCACATGAAATAATACTTGCCGTTGCGCCTGAACATGAACGGCCCCTCGACGTAGCCCTCCGGCGTGATTTCCTTGAACACCGTGCCGTCGGCAAACGGCTCGAAACCGGTGAAGTCGGCTTTCAGCCGGGCGATGTTGCAGTGCCGCCAGCCGCCGTAGATCATGTACCACTGTCCGCCGGTGTCTTGGAACACAAACTGGTCAATCGGTTGCGCCCCGTTGTGGATTTCTCCGATGAGCGGCTTGCCGAGGTAATCTTTGAACGGCCCTTCCGGCCGGTCGGCCACGGCCACGCCGATGCCGCCCGGCTCGCCTTCGTGGATGTCATTGGCTCCGAAAAACAAATAATACTTGCCGCCTTTTTCCACAACCGACGGTGCCCACATGGCTCGACGTGCCCACTTTACGATGGCCGTGTCCAGAATGCGGCTGTGCTTCGTCCAGTTTACCAAGTCGGGCGAGGAGAACGCGTCCATGAACACCTGCTCGTCGAACGGAGCAGAGAAGGTGGGGTAAATCCAGTATTTTTTGCCGAAAACGGCTACCTCCGGGTCGGCGTACCATCCCGGAAAAACCGGGTTGCCAGACATGACAGGTTTCCTGGTGCCGTTGGCCGTTTTGGCAGGTTTTTGTTTCGATTGTTGTGCAAAAGTGTGAAACGCAAGGCTTGCCAACAGACAAGCGAAAAGTGTGGTTCTCATGACGGATGAAGGAAAAAACGGACAGATTAGGCACAGTTTGTGCCAACAACGCTACGAAATTAGTGTGAAGAGTTCAACAACAATCTTGAATGGGGATTACGCGTTTTGGCCGTTTTTTGCCCAAAACGCGTAAGTGCCTGACGGAAATCGGTTTATGTTGTTTTCGACGCGCAAGAGAGACATAAGTAGTTGACTGTCAATTATTTGTGTTTTCATTTCCATTAAAGACTAATGACTAACTACTGGTCGAAAAACAAAAAAAGTCGGAATTCAAACTCCCCTCCTTTTTTCAAGGAGGGGTGGCCGGAGGCCGGGGTGGTGACAGGTTTGGCCGGTGAGCCGAGCCGCAGACACCGAGCCTTTTTTATGGCGTTTGTGCCTGTCTTGGCCTTTCTACCACCCCCAACCCCTCCTCGAAAAAAGGAGGGGAGTTTAACGCGACTCAACCCGACATTTTTCTGTTTTTCAACCACTACTAACGACTGGATACTTATGGTTTCTGGTTTGCACTTTTCACCTTTTCCGCATTTGCCAGAACACTCACCACCAGCAATTGCAGCGCGTGGTAGAGCATCAGCGGCAACAGCAGCAGGCCTGCCTGCCCGGCCGCCGGAAACAGCACCTTCGACATCACCGCTCCCTGCACCAACGATTTCTTTGAGCCGCAGAACAGAGCCGTAACTCGGTCTTCGCGACTGAATCCCAGCCAGTTGCTCGCCGCGTAAACGGTTCCGTAGGCCGTGAAGAACAACGCCACCATGCCCGCCCCCAACGCCAAGATGCCCGGCAGTCCGTAGCCATCGAACACGCCGCCTGTAAACGACTCGCAGAAAGAAGTATAGACAATCAGCAGAATCACCGACTGGTCGGCCATGCGGATTTTCCGTTTGTGCCACTCGGCAACATCGCCCCAGCGTCGGTGCAACAGTAGGCCCAACACCACCGGCAATAGCACTTGCCACGCCAGCTTGCCTATCGCTGGGCCTAACGCGTAGTCGCCGCTGGCTTGCAGCACCAGTCCCATCCAGAGCGGTGTCAGTACCACGCCCAGCAAACTCGACACGCTGGCGTTGAAAATGGCCGCTGGCAAGTTGCCGCCCGCCACCGACACCATTACTACCGACGACGACACCGTGGACGGCAACGCCGCTAAGAAAAAAACGCCCAGCCACAGCGTTTCGGCACGTTGCGCCGAAAACAGTGGATGCAACGCCAACACCAGCAATGGAAAAAACAGAAACGTAGTGGCTTGCACCAGTGTGTGCAACCGCCAATTGCCGAGGCCTGCCCGCAGTTTTTCGGGACTGAGCCGCAACCCGTAAAAGAAAAAAATCAGCGAAACGCCGTAGTTGGCAACCTGCGCCAAATGCAGCGGACTAACTGAGGTGCCGGGATATGGATAAACATAAGCGAGGCCTACGGCGGCCAGCAAAGCCAGCAGAAAGCCGTCGAGTCCGAAGCGGGCCAGTGTTGCGGTGATGCGGCGGAATGCGAAAATTTGTTGCATGTATGGAAGATGAAAAGCGTTTTGGGCAAAAATTGCCCAAAACGCTGGACGTAACACAACATTCATGTTGTGTGATTTTGATTGCCGCGAATGTTCAGGCCGGGCACGACATGAATGCTACGTTTTAGCCAAAAACAAAGATGCCGCAATTGATGGTATTTCAAAATCTCGCAGGTGGGAACGCCCAAAACGCGTACATAAGTGCCTGACGGAAATCAGTTTGCATTATTTCTAACGTCCAAAAGTATTGGTAAGTATCTGATTTTCAGTTGTTTGTATTTCTATTCTGACTGGCGAGTGACGACTAACGACTTTGTACTTAATCGGTACAAATTAAAAAAACAGGCTGTTGTTTTAGGAATACACCTAAGTTTGCAATCGCAAATCAGCGAAAACGCTTGCGAGTCAGCCAGACATTCGGTTTTTCCAATGAGCAAACCACGCTTGCTTTATATATCCGTCAACGACGGTTCGGACACACGTATCAACAAGGAAATCAACACATTGGCCCGTGATTTTGACATTGACTACATCGGCATCGGGCGAAACACAACGCAGTCGTTTGCCAAAGACAAGTGTTGGCGTTTCGGTTTGGTGCGGGGCCATCACAAGAGCATTCCGGTTTTTTTGCAATATCATGCCAAAACGGCTGCTAAGTGCCTTTTCGGGCGGTACAACGCGGTTCATGTCATCAACGAAAACCTGTTGCTATTGTTCATGCCGTTTCTTTGGCATCGCCGCCGGAAGGTTGTGCTGGATGTGTTCGATTCCATTTTCCTGCGTTCGGGCGGGAAACACCAATGGTTGCAAAGGCTGTGCTACCGTTTCCCGAAGCGGCTCATTGTCACCGACAACAACCGCAAGCACCTGATTCCCAAGCCATTTCAGGCAAAGACAACCGTAGTCGAAAACTATCCGTACCGTTTTAAGGAAAAAATTGCCAAATTACAAATCCCGCAAGCGGCCGGGACGCCTTCGACTGACGGACTACTGATTTTCTACAACGGCTCCATGAGCCGGTCGCGGGGTACAGACTTGCTGCTGAGGCTCTTGGAAACCGATGCCCGGATTCGGGTGAAAATGGCGGGTTGGGTGTATGACGAACCCACTCGGCAACTTTCCGAGCATCCCAACGTTGAATTCATGGGTGTCATTACACAGCAGGAATCGCTGCGCGTGGCCGCCGGCTGCGACTACATCCTGTCGTTGTACGAACCCATCAACGCTAACAACATCAATGCCAGCCCGAATAAGATTTACGATGCCATTCAGGCTGGCACACCCGTCATTGTCAATCGGGAGGTGAAAATTGCTGCATTTGTGGAGGAGAACCGGTTAGGCTACGTGATGGAGTCGTTTTATGAGACGCATTATGCTGAATTGGGCCAACAGTTGGCGGCTTTGAAATCCGCTTTTTCCTTTGATGAGTCTTTGCGCCAACGCTACACTTGGGAGGCGGTTGAGCAAAAACTAACTGAGACACACTTGGCATGAAAATATTATTCTGTACCAATGCTTTCGAGAATGTCACTAACGGCCCGGCCAAGTTTGCGCATTTGATTTTAGAAATAAACAAACAATATCCCGAACATGAAGTACATATTCTGACGGAAGATACCACCCAAGAAAACGAGTACGTACATCGTGTTCCGCTCCGTATTCCAAAGCTGTTGAAACCGCTCGGACAAGTGCTGCGGATGTTCATCTATTATAAAAAAGCCAAACAGATACGCGAGCTTTTTCCGTTCGATGTAATCGTGTACAACAACGCTTACACGGGTTTGTGGGCAAGTTTGGTAAGTCGTCGGCCGACGGTGGGCATGATCAACGACGAAAAAAACATCCGCGCCACATTGGCAGCCTTTCAGCCTAACCGCTGGTGGCTCAAGCAGTTCTTTTTTCGTCAGTTGGAGCGGGCTTCCATGCGTACGCATCGGCTGATCATTACTAATTCCGAATTCTTGAAAAAGCGTGTTGAACAGGCTTATAGCACACCTGCAAATAAAGTGCATCGCTTGTATAAGTCTATTGACTTGCAGGCCATTACATACCAGCCCGAACGAATCTTTGCTGAGCCGGTAAAAATTTTGTTTGTCAAGGCCGACTATCGGGTGGGTAATCTTCATGTGTTGGTGCAAGCTCTGGCGAGACTTCCGCTGCATCAGTTTCGTCTCACTGTAATCGGCCCTGAATTACGTTTTGAAGCCGATTTGCGAAAATTCTTCCAGAACGTTCATAATGTCGAGTTGAATTATTTGGGGCCACAGTCCCAACAGGTAGTTTATGAGCATCTGCGCACTGAGGACATTTTTTGCGTACCTTCGAATACGGAGGCTTTGGGTGTAGCCAATATAGAAGCCTTGGCACACGGCATTCCAGTCATCAGCAGCCGGGTGGGCGGCATACCCGAAGTGTTGGCTGAAGGCGAAAACGGCTGGTTGGTGCAGCCCAATGATGCAA